>CAILKC010000722.1 GCA_903834675.1 uncultured Victivallales bacterium
ATGCCAGCCTGCTTGGTTTCCGCTTCCGCTGAGGACACTGTCCAATAAACAGGCCCCGGAAAATGCTTGCCGCGGCGGACGAGGGGCGTTGGAGGGCGCCGCTGCGTCGGCGCCGCGGCGGCCACGCAGGGCCGCCCTCCAGGCGATCCGGCGCGTCCCGGCCGGATCGGAAGGGGACCCGCGGCGCAAGTCTCATTCCGCTATGTCCGGCCGCAGCCAGGAGCTCGGCTGTTTTCCTCTCCGCCGTCTTCCTCGCCGTTTCGCCGTCTTCCTCGCCGTCTCGCCGTTTCCCCGTTTCGCCGTCTTCCTCCCCGTCTCGCCGTTTCCTGAACCCCAGGACCCGAGTCGTCACCACCTACGGAACTGACCTGCGCTGCTTTTGCCAGAGCACGGGTTTACTTCTTGGCTGCGGGGTGCTACCGTACGGCTCCTTTTCGACCGTCATGGGCAGACAACACAGACTGGAGATGCGGTTGTGAAGAAGTGTGGCACAGAGAAGGTTAGAAACTTCGTGGTGGCCGGGCATTCAGGCGCCGGAAAAACGACCCTTGCCGACCTGATGCTCTACAAGGCCGGCGTGGTGACCCGCCTCGGCAGCGTGGACCAGGGCACCAGCGTGTCCGATTTCCGGGCCGAGGAGCAGGAGCGCAAAGGCAGCATCTTCTCCGCCGCGCTGAACTGCCCCTGGAACGGGCACCACTTCTTCTTCATTGACACGCCCGGCTACCCGGACTTCTGCGCCGACGCCATCGGCGCCATGAGCATTGCGGACCTGGTGTTGATCGTGGTGGATGCCAACCTGGGCATCGGGCCGGGCACCTTGCGCGCCTGGAAGCAGGCGCGCGACGCCGGCATTCCCCGGGTTCTGTTCATCAATGGCTGCGACCGCGAGCAGGCCGACTACGAGGGCGTGCTGACGGCCCTCCAGGAGAGTTACGGCGCGACGGTCTGCCTGCCGTTCACCGTGCCGGTAGGGGAGAAGGACGCGCTGTCTGCGGTCACGAGTGTTCTGGCCGACGGAAGCGAGGGAGTCGATGAGTATCGCGAAGCCCTGCTGGACACGATCGCGGAGTCCGACGACGCGCTGATGGAGAAATACCTTGGCGAGGGCGTGCTGACGCCGGCGGAACTCAGCCGCGGCCTGCACACAGGCATGCTGGCCGGCACCATTGTCCCGGTGTTCTGCGGCAGTGCGGCCAAAGACATCGGTGTGACCGAGCTGATGAACGCCCTCTGCGACCTCTGTCCGGAGCCAACCGCGGCGGCTCGGGTTCCCTGCGAAAAGGGCGAGATCGAGCGGAGTTCGGACGAGCCCTACGCCCGCGTCTTCAAGTCGGTGAACGACCCCTTCATCGGGCAGCTTACCTTCTTCCGCGTCTACAGCGGCGTCTTCAAGGCCGATGGCGACTTCTACAACGCCACCCACAGCGCCAAGGAACGGGTGGCGGTGCTGTTCCATATCAACGGCAAGGAGCAGTCGCCGGTGACGGAGGCGGGTCCGGGCGAGATCGTCGCCGTGGCCAAACTGAAGAATACGAGTCTGCTCGACGTCCTGGCGCTGAAGCCCACCGACGTCCGCCCCCTGGCGCCGCCCTACCCGCAGCCGACCATGGCCTACGCCGTGTTCGCCGCTTCGCAGGGCGATGAAGACAAGATCGGCACGGGCTTGCATCGGCTGATGGCCGAGGATTTGACCTTTCGCCTCGAACGCAACCCCGAGACCCGCCAGACCGTGATTCGCGGCATGGGCGACCAACACCTGCACCTGATGGTCAGCCGCCTGAAGAACGACTTCAAGATCGAGGTGACCCTGGGCATACCGAAAGTCCCCTACCGCGAAACCGTGACGGGCCCCGGCTCGGCCCAGTTCCGTCACAAGAAGCAGACCGGCGGCCACGGGCAGTTCGCTGAAGTGCATCTGCGGGTCGAGCCCTTAAGCACCGCCGAGTTCGAGTTCGCCAATGAGGTGGTCGGCGGCAATGTGCCGAAGAACTTCATCCCCGCCATCGAGAAGGGCGTGGTGGAGACCATGCATCGCGGCCCCCTGGCGCGCTCGAAGGTGATCAACGTCAAAGCCATCGTCTTCGACGGCAAATACCACCCCGTGGACTCCTCAGAAATGGCCTTCAAAATCGCGGCCCGCGGCGCCTTCCGGGCGGCGATGGCCGAGGCCAAGCCGATCATCCTTGAGCCCATCATGAGTATCAAGATCTTCTTCCCCGAGCAGTACATGGGCGATATCACCGGGGACTTGAACAGCCGCCGCGGGCGCATCCTGGGGATGGACCGTGAAGAAAGCATGCAGGTACTCAGCGCCGAGATGCCGCTGGCCGAAACCTTCACCTATCCCCCGCAACTGCGCTCCATCACCCATGGCCGCGGCTATTGCGAACTGAAGTTCGAGCGCTACGAGCCCGTTCCGGCGCAGTTGGCCGTGAAGATTCAGGAAGAAGCCGCGAAGGAGGCCGAGGAGGAGTAGTCTCCGTGCCTGCCTTCTGGCCGGTCAGTTGTGGCGCTGGCGCCGAGGGCGCGGCCGGTGCGTGGGTGGAGACGTCGGCAGGGTCGCAAAGCTGGACCTGATCCCGGCCGCGGGTCCAGCTCACGACTGGCCGTCGTCTCCGGCGGATCGCGTCTCCACGGTCTGCTTGATTCAGGCCAGGCTGGGGAGGTCAACGCACATGCTATCCGAGATGGGGTATGTCCTCAAGAGCTACGTCTACGGCCTGGGTTGGCTGCTGATCATCGTCTACTTTCTGCCCATCGCGGTCCGGGCCGTACTGGGTGTCGTGGGCTTCAGTCCCATGGATGCTCGTAAAGAGATCGAAAAGCAGAATCTGGCCTTCGCCGTAGCGGCCGGGCTGTTTCTACTGGGTTTGGTGTTCGGCGTGCTGTACTTCGCCGCTCATGTCTCATGAGCCGCTTCCTGCGTCTGGCGCTGCTTGCCGTCGGGATGGTCCTCGGCGTCCTCTTGACCCGACAAGCGGCTTCGCCAGAAACCCTCGGCCCAACCCGCTACGATGCGGCGATTCGACGCGCCGCCCGCCGCCATCTGCCGCCCGGCTGGGATTGGCGCATCTTCAAGGCCATGGTTTACCAGGAAAGCCGATTTGACCCCAAGGCGGTCAGTCCCGCCGGGGCCGTGGGTCTGTGCCAGCTCCTGCCGACGGCCGCCGGCGCGCTGGGCGTCCGTGTCGACCGGTTGCGCCGCCCGGAAGTCAACCTGGATGCCGGAGCGCGCTACCTGCGCCAGTGCTGGGACGCGGTCGCGGGACTCGAGGACCTGCCGCCGCGCTGGGAGCGCAGCCGCGCGGCCATCGCGGCCTATCACGCCGGACCGGGCGCGCTGCGCCGCGCGCAGGCGGCGATGGGCCCGGGCGGACGCTCCTGGCGCGCTCTCTCCGCCCGGCTGCCGGCGTCAGCGCGCCGACACGTCGACGCGGTCTTCGGCCAGGCCTACCGCCAGGTGCGCCGAGTTCACCCCGGCGGAGCACCTGGCGTCGTGGATTCAGGTTGAGTAATGGCCGCAGGCCTGTATAGTCGGTCCGCGTTTGACGCCGCTGAGCGGCGAGGCGCACCCAGCGCCCGGAACCGCGCCGAGCGTAGGGACCGCCGAACGCCCGCAGAGGAGCACGACGAATGGCCAAAGTCATCCTGAAGAACGTCGGCAAGATCTATCCGGGAAACGTCCGGGCCGTCGAGAATTTTAACCTCGAAATCGGCCATGGTGAATTCGTGGTCATGGTCGGTCCTTCGGGGTGCGGTAAGTCCACCACCCTGCGCATGGTGGCAGGCCTCGAGGAGATTACCGAGGGCACCATCCAGATCGGCGACCGCGTCGTCAATGACGTGCCCCCCAAAGACCGCGATATCGCCATGGTCTTCCAGAACTATGCGCTCTATCCGCATATGACCGTCTACCAGAATATGGCCTTCGGTCTGAAACTGCGAAAATTCAAGAAGGCCGAGATCGACCAGCGCGTACGTGACGCCGCCGATATCCTGGGCATCAACGAGCTGCTCGAACGGCGCCCCAAGGCCCTCTCCGGCGGTCAGCGCCAGCGCGTGGCGGTGGGCCGCGCCATCGTGCGTAAACCGGCCGTGTTCCTCTTTGACGAGCCGCTCTCCAATCTTGACGCCAAGATGCGAGTACAGATGCGTGCCGAGATCAGCCGCCTGCATACTCGCCTCGAAACCACCATGATCTACGTCACCCACGATCAGGTAGAGGCCATGACCATGGGCGATCGCATCGTGGTGATGAAGGACGGCTTCATCCAGCAGGTGGCCACCCCCACGGACCTCTACGACAGCCCCGCCAATGTCTTCGTGGCCGGCTTTATCGGCACCCCGCCGATGAACTTCTTCGAGGTCACCATCGTCGCCCAGGGGGAGACGCTGGTGTTGACGGAAGACACCTTTGCCATCCCGGCGCCGGCGGCCTGGCGTGACCGCCTGGCGCCCTACGCTGGCAAGAAGGTCGTCTTTGGCCTGCGGCCGGAGGGTGTGGGTTCCCCCACAGCGGAGAGCCTGGCGGGGGTACCGCGCCTGAAGGCGACAGTCGAGGTCGTCGAGCCCATGGGTTCGGAGACCTACCTTTATCTCAACACGGGCCGCAACAGCTTCATCGC
This sequence comes from uncultured Victivallales bacterium, assembly GCA_903834675.1. Next base: position 4,629 of record CAILKC010000722.1, read on the forward strand.
CAGGGTGGATTCACACCGCGTCTGCCGCGTCGGGGAGCGCCTGGACCTGGCCGTGATGCTGGACAAGGGGCACGTGTTCGACAGCCTGACCGGCTTGGTCGTGGTGTGATGAGCGACCGGCGCCAGGCGGCCGCTAGCCCCCGAGTTCCTGGAACAGCGCCGCGCGCTGTTCGGCCAGGCGGCCCGCGTCATAGCGCTGTTCGACCAGAGCGCGGGCCGCCTGCCGACGTTCTTCGGTGACCTGCGGGTTGTGGGCCAGCGCCTGCAACGCCGCGGCGAGTGCCGCCGTCTGGTCGGCAGGAAAGAGCCAGCCGGTGCGTGAAGTGAGGACGTCGGGAAGGCTTCCCGCGGCGGTGCCCACCACCGGCACTCCGGCGGCCATGGCTTCCAAGACGATATTGGGCACGCCATCGCGGTCGCCCGCGCGGCTGATGCGGCTGGGCACCACCAGGCAGTCCACCAGATCGAAGGCCAAGCGCACCTGGTCCGGCGTCAACACCCCCAGCCAAGACACCGCGTCCTCCACGGCAAGTGTCCGGGCCAGGCAACGCAGGCGGCCTTCAAGAGGCCCGCCACCCGCCATGGATAGGTTCACCGTAACCCCCTCGCGCTGGAGCAGAGCGACCGCGCGCAGCAACGTGTCGATGCCCTTCTTCTCCACAAAACGCCCAGCCTGGAAGACGCGGAGCTCCGCGTGGGGCGTGAAGGCCCGGCCGCGGAAGGGCCAGGCCCGCAGGTCCACGCCATGTGGGATCAGGTGAGCCCGGTCGGCCACGGCCGGGCAAGCCCGGAGCAGAGCCCTCAGCGCCGCGGTGTTGCAGACGGTCACAAAGCGTGCTCGACTAACCAGTTGCGGCAGGCTGAAGGTGGGCTGGTGGACGTCTCTGGCGTGGACGCCAAGGCTGTAGGTGATGCCAGTATCCGCGGCCACGGCGGCGGCCAGCAGCCCGGGCAGATCGGCAAATTCCGCATGGATATGAACCGCCCGCTGCTGGCGCACCAGCGCCCCCAGGGACGCCCGCAGGCGCCGGTGCGACCACAGCGATAGGTGCGCGCGAAGGCGCTTCGGTAGCCAGAACCCGGCGGCGCGCGCGCCGGGGCGCGGCGCGCCATTGTCGGTACTGAGACGGGGGACGTCAGGCCACTCGGGCTGGCGTTCTGCGTCACCCGCAAACAAGGCCACCGGATGCAGAGGCAAGCCCGTCCGCAGCAGGAAGGCGAGATCCTGACGCAGGAAGGTCTCGCTCCACCGGGGATAGGAACCCAACAGGTAGATGATCGGGCCTGTCATACGAACGCCTTCAGCAAGCCTGCCCGTGTTTGTAGCAGGCTGCGCCGACGGTATATTGAGCGCGCTGTCGGTGCGCGGGTGTAGCATAGTGGTAATGCTCCAGCCTTCCAAGCTGGCTAGGAGGGTTCGATTCCCTCCACCCGCTCCAAACCAGCCTCAAATCCTACCCACACCGACACCCATGGATACACCCGGTTACAGTTTTTTCCTGGTATTTTCCTGGCAGCATCCAGGTAGCCTCAGAGCAGGCACGGAAATGGAGCCGACAGATTCCCAGGAGAACCTACCCAGGCAGGACTCCCCGCCGCCCACCTGACCATTCGTGCATAGTGACCATGCCTAGAGTCATTCAAGTATAAGCCGACCCTGCATGCTATTCTAGCAACACGAGACGGGCTGGCATCCACTCCAGAGGGTCGTGCTGGCTGGGAGCCGCTGTCCGCCATAGGGATTGTACCGCGTGTCGCAGCCGGCCTCACCCTCGACACGAGGGGCGTGGAGCAGCGCGGTTCCAGCGAGAAGGGCCGCGGCCACACAGGCCGCCAGCGTGGGGGTTTGCTGGTTGTGTCGAGGCGGCCCCCGTCCATGGCAGCACCCTTTCCGAGCCGACTTCGCCGGTACGCTCCCCGGCCAACCCGTCAGGGCGCCTCTGGCCTCAGCAGCGACTGCATGCGCCCCGAACGCCAGCCTGCCTGCTCGCCCCGCCGGACCACGCTGAAGAACTGGGTGTAGTCCTCTGGTGACAGGAAGCAGAAGAGGTAGCGCCACGGCTCGCCGGCGCCCGCCTGGCGCATCCCGTCGCCGCGGGCGGGTCTTGGGCCGGGTCGCGGCAGAAACCCGTCTGGAATCGCCTGCTGGGCAGCCCCTCGACGTCATCCTCGGTATCCGGGGTCCACGGTCACGCCGCGGCCGGTTGCTGGTACAGGTACTTCTGGAAGCCGGCGAACACCTGGCCGATCTCTTCCGGCCGGCCCAGGTCGGCCAGGGCGTCGGCGATGGAGTTGTGGTACTTCAGGCGCAGTAGCGGCGTCAGCTTCTCCTGGTCCAGCTCCCCAACCCCGACGCTGACGTAATGCGCCAGCACGAAGTCCAGGAAGGCCTGCTGCCGGGTGCCGAAGCGGGTACCGATGGCGGCCTTGGCCCGCGTGGCCCGTTCCTCGCGGGTCAGGGGCGGTAGGGCATAGGCCACATGGGCCAGAACGTCGAAGAGGTCGCTCTTCTCGGCGTCGATGACCTTCTGCGTCTCGGCAAGCTGATCGTGGCCGAAACCCTTCTCAGCCAATCCCTGCAGGAGCTTCCGGCGGGTATCGGGGGCACTCCAGAGGGCGCGGAGCTCGGCTTCGTCCTTGAAGAACTCTGGCAGCTTGCCGAAGAGCTTCTCCATGAACTGCTGCGCGGACATAGGCGTACCGTCGGGATGCCAGAACGTGGTCATCATCATGTGCTGGATGGCCCGCTCCTTGCCGTCGGCGAGTCTGATCTTCGCCCTCTTCCGGCACACGCAGGGCCGCTGCCCGCACCTCAGGCAGGGATCGAGCACGCAGATGCACGGCCGCTGCCCGCAACGGGGGCAAGTTCCGGGCGGGCAGACACAGGGCAACTGGCCGCACTGCGGGCAGAGCTCAGGAATGCAGATGCACGGCAGTTGGCCGCACTCCGCGCAGGGCTCGGGCGCAATTGGTTCGCCATCCCACTCGGGGTCGCTGAAATGGTGATGCGCCTTCACGTAGTCGTAGACCGTGAAGTAGTCCTTGCCGTCGTAGAGGCGGGTGCCGCGGCCGACGATCTGCTTGAACTCGATGATCGAGCGGATGGGCCGCATCAGCACGATGTTGCGGATGTTGCGGGCGTCCACGCCGGTGGAGAGCTTCTGCGAGGTCGTGAGGATGGTCGGGATGGTCTTCTCGTTGTCCTGGAAGTCGCGCAGGTGCTGGTCGCCGAGGGCGCCATCGTCAGCCGTCACCCGATGGCAGTAGTTGGGGTCCTTGCTGGTCTTGGTCTGGTTGATAAGGTCGCGCACCACCAGCGCGTGGGCCTGATTAGCGCAGAATACCAGCGTCTTCTCGCGCTGGTCGATTTGGCCCATGAAGATCTGCACCCGCTTCCGCTCCCGCTCGATGATCTCAATGCTGCGGTTGAAGTCTTCCTCGACGTAGAGCTTGCCGGCCTCGATCTCGCCCTCGATCACTTTGTCGTCGGGGGTGTAAACGTACTCGTCGAGCGTGGTCGCGATCTGCTTCACCCGGAACGGCGTGAGGAAGCCGTCGTTGATGCCCTTCTTCAGCGAGTAGACGAACACCGGCTCACCGAAGTAGGCGTAGGTGTCCACGTTGTCCTTGCGCTTGGGCGTCGCGGTCAGGCCGAGCTGCACCGCGGGGGCGAAGTAGGTGAGGATGTCGCGCCAGGTGCTCTCGTCGTTGGCGCCGCCGCGATGGCACTCGTCGATGACGATGAAATCGAAGAAGTCCGGCGGGTACTCGCCGAAGTACCACGTCCCGGGAACGCCACTCTCCTGAGTGGCTCCGAGGCTGCCAATCGGGAGATTGGCGTTCCCAGGGCCGCCCATGAAGGTCTGGAAGATGGTGAAGAACAGGCTGCCGTTCTTGGGCACCTTGCCCTTCTTGCGGATGTCATCGGGCGCGATCCGCACCAGGGCGTCCTCGGGGAAGGCCGAGAAGGCGTTGTAGGCCTGGTCGGCGAGGATGTTGCGGTCGGCGAGGAACAGGATGCCCGGCCGGCGCGACGGTTCGCGGCTCAGGTTCCAGCGGGCCTGGAACAGCTTCCAGGCAATCTGGAAGGCGATGAAGGTCTTGCCCGTGCCGGTGGCGAGGGTCAGCAGCAGCCGCTGGCGCTTTGCGGCGATGGCCTCCAGCGCGCGCCGGACAGCGATGTCCTGGTAGTAGCGTGGCTGGAAGTACCCGCCCCGGTCCTCGAAGGGCACCGCAGCAAAGCGGTCGCGCCAGGCATTCGGAACGGCAAAGGTCAGATTCCAGAGCTCGTCGGGGGTCGGGAAGCCGGGCAGCTCCCCCTCGGTGCCCTCCTGCAGTCGATGCCGTAGATACCCTGGCCGTTGGTGGCGTAGGCAAAGCGGACCGCCAGCTTGTCGGCGTAGTCCTTGGCCTGGCCCACGCCCTCGGTCAGGGCTTCGCCCCACGCCTTGGCCTCGACCACGCCGAGCTGGGTGTTGCGGTACTCCATCGTGTAGTCGGCGATAAGTGGCTTGCCGCGCCGCCCCTGGCCTTCGAGGCGGCCCAAGGTGATGCGGACCTCGCGCCGGATGCGGCTGCCCTCGACCACGCCCCACCCCGCCGCCGCCAGCGCGGGGTCGATGTGCTCGGCTCGGGTCTCGGCTTCGTTCATGGCTGCATTCCAATCGAACTGCCCGGAAATCCCGGATAGTTGCCCGCCGTCCGGTATCTTCCTGAACTGTTCGGAAATCCCGAATAGTTCAGGCCCTGACAAGCCTCCACCCATACCTCGATGTCAGCCTTGTCAGTATGTCGGAAATCCCGACACACTGCTTTCCATCGCGTTCGCCCCGTGGGTGCTTGGCTGTTGGCTTCGGTCATGCATCCTCCTCACCTTCCCCCCGCAGGCGTCGCTGACTCTCGGGTGTCTCCTTGAAGTTCTCCTTGGTCACGACTTTCCGCCCGCTCTTGCTCTCCAACTCCTTGCGGGCGTTGCCTGCCACCTTGCCACCTTCTCTGGCCGCCTGCTTGTTCTTGGGAAAGCCCCGCGCGTCGGTGTTGCGCGCGATCTCGGTGGTTGAGGCCTCTCCGAGCATCGTGAAGATCAGCTCCAGATCGGTCATGTGGTCCCGGAGGTTGTCCCCGGAGTGGGTCAGCGCCTTGTGGTCGCGGTATTCCTTCGGCGTCATGCCGAAGGTGGCCTTGCTGATCTCGGCGGTGAGAATGGCGTATTCGGTCTGCTCCCTGACTCCGCGCTTCTTCCATTCGTCCGTCAGCTCGTCACGCACCGCGATGCCGCGCACCCGCTTCTCAATCCACGCCTCGGAGTAGCCCTTCTGCCGGTAGAGTTCCCTCATGCGTTTAGCGGCCAGCTCAGGGTTTTCGATCTCCTGCAGGCGCTCATAACCCACCTTGGCCAACCAGCGTTTGAACGGTTCGGCCTTCGGCGACGGGACGGACTGAATCAAACGGAGAAGCCCCTCGGCATTCCAACACAGGAGCTTCTGAGGGCCGCCAGGCGTCTCGACTTTCAGGGCAAGGGGGGTGGCAATCTGCCCCCCCCCTTTGAACAGCCCGCCCAACTCGGGATCGCGGCGGCGCATGTCTTTCAGGTAACCGGAAGGGTTCAGCGAATCCGTCAATGCGGCAATGACATCCGTGATGACAAACCACCACGACTCCCCATGCCATACGCGGCGGACCTGCTTCTGCTCAAATAGAACCAGACTGTCCATGGCACGATCCCTTTGTCCCTACAGCTCCCCGCTGAAGGCCTGATGCAGCAGTGACTTCTTCAGTTCGTCCAGGGCGGCCAGCTTCTGCTCGTAGATCGAGGCGAGGCGCTCGGTTTCGGCGGAGAGCTCGTCGAGTTGGCCGGCGATCTGACGCTGCGTCGTCACGTCGGGGCGATGGAAAACGAAGTCCTTGATCTGCTGCCCACTGATATGCGGCACCCCGATACCTGTCTGTACGCCGAGAATGTGTCGAGTGAACTCAGCGCACCCGATCAGGTACATCACGAACCGACTGTCCAGGGCGGACCTGCCGCGGATGCGGGCTGTCCGTTGCACGAGTAGACAAGGCAGGTCCTCCGTCGAGACCATGGCACGCTTCAGTCCCGCCATCCCGATCTTCCCCAAGTTGCCGATGCATGATACCAGGATGGAGTTTGGGGGAACCTTGCGAGCGATCTTCGCACCGGCCTCTGACAGTCCGTCCTCTGCCGAATCAAGCGCTCCATCGCATAACTCCGGCGGCTTCACAAATGGCATGAAGTGCCCGTAAAGTCCCCCGTCGTTCTTCGGCGGTGTAGTCCCGGTTAGGGTCGCGAATACTGTACCCAAAGCTGTCCGTTCCCACCCCGGCTTCATGGCTGGCCCTCGGGTTGGTTGGGGCGGCGGGGCTGGGAAGGATGGGAGGCATGGGAATCATGGGAATCGTGGGAAGGGTGGGGCGGAGCAGCGATCTGCGGCTGGCGCGCGGCAGGCTTCTCGGGCCTGGCAGGCGCCTCATCAGTCCTATTCCTCCCAGCCATCCCATTCCCATCTCCCGCCCCATTCCTGTACTCCAGCCGGGCGCGAGTCATGCGTTCGCGCAGGCCGCCCTGCTTGACGAAGTCCTGTTCCAGCCGCGCGAGTTGCTGGTCGATCAGGTAGTTGGCCTGGTGAATCAGGCAGATGGCGATGTTGGCGACCACCGCGGGCGGCCGGGTCTCGATAAACTCGCGGTAGAGTTCGTAGGTCTGCGGCGTCTGGCGGCCGAGCTTGCGGACGTACTGCGCCTCTTTGGAGTCCTTGTCCCAGATGGGCAGGTCACGGGCACGCAGGTAGTCCAGGAAGTCGTCGAGCAGCTCCTCAAGGCTGGCCCGGCCCACTCCGGTCAGCTTGAGCTCCATCTCTTTGGAGGTCCGCCCTGCCTTGCTGCCTTCGAGGACGTTCTTCTTGCCGGAGCGTGCGGCCTGGAGCATCTGGTCGGCCGTGCGGTCGCCCCGTTCGAGAGCCATGTGCACAAAGCGGAAGGTGATGTCGTAGACCACCTCCGCCTTCTGGAAGGACAGTAGCGTGCGGTAGTCCCCGCGCGGCGGGATGATGGGATGCGGGTTGGGAGGGGACTGGGAGCCATGGGAAGGATGGGAAGGATAGGAACGCGGCGGGGCAGCAGGCATGTCGCGGTGGCACGCATCCTTCCCATCATTCGCAGTCTTCCCATTCCCGCTCATACCAGCCCCCTTATCCTGGCCAGCACCTCTGCGGACTCCGCATCCAGGGCGGCGATCTCGTCCATGATCACCTGCGGGGTACGGTGGATCACGGCCTCGCCGCCGTTGGGGTTCTTGACCGAGAGATCCCAGGTCGTCGTGTCGATGCCGGCCACGTCCACGGTCCAGGATTTGGGCGAGTCGGCGAGGGTCTGCTGCAGGTCGACGAACTCGGCCAGGTCGGCATCGTTGAGCGGGTTGGTCTTGCCGAGGTTGCGGCCGGGGTCAAGCTGGTAGTACCAGACCTTCCGCGTCGGCGCGCCCTTCTCGAAAACAGCACCACCGTCTTCACGCCGGCGCCCTGGAAGGTGCCACCGGGGCAGTCGAGCACGGTGTACAGGTTGCAGCTTTCCAGCAGCAGCCGGCGCAGGCTAACCGAGGCGTTGTCGGTATTGGAAAGGAAGGTGTTCTTGATGACCACGCCCGCGCGGCCGCCGGCCTTCAGTACCTTGATGAAGCGCTGCAGGAATAGGAACGCCGTCTCGCCGGTGCGGATGGGGAAGTTCTGCTGGACCTCCTTGCGCTCCTTGCCGCCGAAGGGCGGATTGGCAAGGACCACGTCCGCGCGGTCCTTCTCCTGGATGTCGGCCAGGTTCTCGGCGAGGGTGTTGGTGTGCAGGATGTTCGGCGCCTCGATGCGGTGCAGGATCATGTTCATAATCCCGATGACGTAGGCGAGCGACTTCTTCTCCTGGCCGTAGAAGGTGCGTTCCTGCAGCGTCTTCTGGTCGCCGGTGGTGAGCTCCCCCTTCCTGGGAACGCCAATCTCCCGATTGGCGGGGCCAGATCCGCTCGGGAGAGCGGCGTTCCCAGGGGCGTTCCCGTGGTTTCTCATATAGTCATAGGACTCGCAGAAGAAGCCCGCCGACCCGCAGGCGTCGTCGCGGATGCGCTCGCCGATCCGGGGCTTGACCACCCGCACCATGGCGCGGATGAGCGGGCGCGGCGTGTAGTACTCGCCGCCTTTGCGCCCGGCGTTGCCCATGCGCTTGATCTTCTCTTCGTACAGGGCCGAGAGCTCGTGCTTCTCGGTCTGCGAGCGGAAGCGGAGCTCGTCGATGTGGTCGATGATCTCGCGCAGGTTGTAGCCGCTCTGGATCTTGTTCTTGATCTCGCCGAAGATCTGCCCGATCTTGTACTCGATGGGGTTCGGCCCGCTGGCCTTCTGGGTGAAGCCGTGCAGGTAGGGGAAGAGCTTCTGGTTGACGAAATCCCGCAGGTCATCGCCCGGTTGTGATCGAGCTTACCATCCTTGCATCTGGGCGCAGCCCACTCGGCCCAGCGGTAGGGTTTGTCGAGGATGTAGAAGTACATCCGCCCTTCCAGCGCCGCCTCGGCCTCCTTGTCCTGCTCCAGCCCGTCGAGGTACTTCAGGAACAGCAACCACGAGGTCTGTTCGGTGTAGTCCAGCTCAGTGGTGCAGCCGGCCTCTTTCCAAAGCACATCGTCGATATTCCTGAAGGCTTGCTCGAACACAGGTATCCAGTCCCCTTCCACCCTCGGCACCACCACCGCCGGTCACCGTGCCGCGCCGACGGCGATGCCTCCGCCGTGACCGCGGGATCACGGTAATGTCGGGCTCTGAGGTTTCAAGGCACCATGGCGCCACGTGGCGGTCGAGTCGGGGCGCCACGCGGCTGGCCGATAGGTTGCGCGCGTGTCCTGCCCTGCGCCGAGCGTCCGCGAGGGCCGTTCTCCGCCACGTTCCCTGTGACGGCAGCGGAACTCAACCGCCGGTTTGATCAGGAGCGTTGGTCGGCGCACGGGCTGTTTGGTGAGAGACCGGTCAGAACCGTCCCTGACCGAACAACGGACAGGCTCGGACCGAGGACTCCGCAAGTACTGTCGGTTCCCTTCGTGGTGTCCTTGGTACGGCACGGGTACCGGGGGGAGGAGCTGGTGCGCAAGATGTCCAGGGAGACAAGCAGGAGTCGACGGCTGGTGATGGAGTTTCTTCACAGGAAGTTCCGTCGGATACGTTGGGAGCTCCGAGCCAATCGCGCTCAGGCTCGCAGGCAGTGCATGCTGTGGCGGTAGGACGAGGCTCTGGGGAACGGGTCGTTGGCGCTATGGCATCGACGACAGTCCGTCTCAACGGGATGAGGTCCATCCTATGGCCAGGCTGTTGATAGCCTGCATCAGCATCCTGGGACCAGTGCGCTTGGTGTAATGTTGGAGGTTTTGCCCTTGCCGAGGGAAGTGCCAACTGGACCTGGCGCTTCCCCGGCGGGGATCCTCTTCAGCACCAGAGCTCACAGCAACCCGCCGGGGAGCACTCAGCGTACCTTCGCGTCTGGGCGGAGCCAGCACGTCTGGCGCGATGACCAAAGGCAAGAATGTGCTTCGCCTTGCCCTCAGCGAGGAGGTAGAGTCTGCACGGGTAAGGGCGGGGCGTGTACCGACCCTTGACGGGGAGCTCCAAGTGACCGGTGACAACGTGACGCCAAACCTCACGCGAGAAAGTGCTGACAGCGATGCCGAGGCGCGTGCTGCCCTGTGGAAGGCCATTGGCGTTGCGTCCGGGGACATTAGGCATCGCTTCACCGTTCGCTCCATACGCGGTACCGATGGTCTTGAGGTCAGAACTGGCACCGACGTTCCGGGTGTTCCCACGTGGCGGATGATCGAGGCGCTCTGCCTGCTTGGCGTGCTGCTCCGTTCCGAGGACGCCGACGCAGACGTGGTAGACGTGCTTGGCAAGACAGGCCCAGTCCACATCCGTGAAGATGGCGTAGAGCGCTACCTGTGGTCGCAGCAGACGCTTGGTGGTGAGCGCAGTTCGCTGGACGCACGACCGGACCTGATCGTCACCTCTTCGCCCGAACCCCCGCATTCGGGCAACGCGGTTCGTATCATCGAGGCAAAGTGCGTGAGGAAGCTTGGTGCCGCGACAGTGAGGAGCGAGTCCGGCAAAGCCCACGACCTTCGAGTGTCTACGTACCTGATCTGGAGCTTCTACTCCCCATCACCCAAGGTTGTCGCCGGTGCCAAGTCCCTTGGTATTGACATAGAGGCGCTCGGCTTCGACACTGACCAACGCGAGCGTCTGCTCAGAGAACCTGAAGTCCTGATCTCCCGCGTGGCGTACTCCCAAGAGGCGGCGCGCAAGGCTCAGCGGTTCGCAGTGGCACTCGTGAAAGCCGGGGAGCAGGCGCGCCAGAAGCTGGTCGGACCCTTGTAGCAGGGGCGAGCGCTGGGCTCAAGCGCGTAGACAGAGTCGGGGATGGGCGATACGGTTACAGCAGCTTCCGGGTGGCGAAGCCCCGACTCCAGTGGACCATCGGCGGACCCGTTGCCGCCAGCACTGCCAAAGCACCCACAGACATCCGACGAAAGGACGCCACCATGCCACGAGCCAGAGGACCACTCTCCGACGACCAGAAGGCCAAGATGCAGAGCGCCAGGAAGAGCACGGCGCAGGACCGCCAGGCAGCGCAGGCGGCAATTGAGACCAATGTCCAGTTCACCAACCCCAAGTTCTGGGCAAGGGTCAGTCCTGAGTTCCAGGAAGAAGTCCTGGCAGCAATCCGTAAGGCGCAGCTCAGAGAGAAGAAGGCGGAGATAGAGCGACTGCGGAAGAAGATCGAGGAGTTGGAGGCGGAGGTGTGAGCGGAGACGAAACCTGGCTGCTGGCCCATCGGGCCATCAGCGTGAGTCCAAACCGAGTGTTACCCACTTTCCGCCCCGAAAAACTCTCATAATCGGCTTGGCGCCACACTCCTATCAGTGAACAATGAAAACTGAGGTATCGGTTGTGATTTCGTTCTCGTGTGCGTTGTTGGCGGTGGCGAAGGCCGAGGACGCGGAGGTTTTCGGCGAGGCGTTCCGGGTGGAGGGCATCGGCGACAAGGCGATGGCGTTGTGCCTCGAGGGCGATAAGCTGTATGCGGGCGCAGGCTCGTGGTTGTCTGTCTACGATGTTTCGAAACCGCTCGCGCCGCGGAAACTCGGCGAGGTGGACGGGTTGGGCGGAGTACGCCAGATCGCCGTGCAAAAGGGCATGGCGTATGTTTCCACGCGTGAATACGGATTGTGGATCGTCGACGCGACGAAGCCGCAAAAGCCGCGTATCCGTTCCCGTTTCGACTGCTGCGAACTCGCGACCGGAGTGGACGTAGCGGGCGACGTCTGCTTCCTCGGCCAGCGCCAGAACGGCGTGGAGTTTATCGACGTCTCCGACCCGGACAATCCGCGCCATATCGCGATGCGTAAGACGGACGAATCCCAAAGCGTCGTCTACCGCGACGGGTGGCTCTATTCCGGCGACTGGGGGTCGGCGCATGTCACCGTCTTCGACGCGCACGACATGAAGGCCATCCGCCAGACCGACCACGTGGAACTCTACGGTTTCGGTGACGGCGTGTGGCTGCAGGGCCGGTACCTGTACGCCGCCACGGGACACCATTCCAAGCACCGCAAGGTGTCAGGCGGCGTGATGACCGCCGAGATGAAACGTTTCGGCGGTCCCGCCGACGGCGGCGGCATGGGGCACGGGCTCGATATCTTCGACGTCGCGGACCCGGCGCATCCGAAACGCATCGGTCACGTGGACTACCCGCCGTTCTACGCGCGAGGACTCGACATGTGGACGCCCCGCACGTCTGGCAACTTGCTGTTCGCTTCCCAAACGCACAACGGTGTGTTCGCCGTGGACATTTCTGACAAAACCAATCCCCGCACCCTCGACCGCTGGGTTTCGCCGAACCCGAAGCATCCGGAATGGCCGAGCGATTGCGTCGGATCCGTGGCCGTGGCCGACGGCGTCGTGTACGCGGCCGTGAACGGCGCGGGCGTTTTCGCAATTCCGTGTCCGCGCGCGAAGGCGGAGTCATTCGACCGCGGCGCACCGCCCCAAAACGCATCCTTCCGCGAACCGTATTCCGTGGATGCGTCCGCCTGGCATGTGTGGAAACCGCTCGACGTCGGCCAGGCGCGTGGCGTCGCGGTGAGGGGCGATGTCGTCTACGCCGCCTGTGGCGACGCGGGGCTTTACGCCTTGCGAATTCTGCCGAATAACGGCGGGTTCAAGGAGCTCGCCAAACTGCCGGGACACGGCAAGGTGTTCGATGTGAAGGTGGAAGGAAACCGCCTTTACACGGCCGAAGGACATGACGGATTCGGCGTGTACGAGTTGGACGGTGCGGCGCCATTCAAGGAAGTCGCGCGGCTGCCGAGAATCTCCGGTGAAAAGAACCTGGCGCTTTACGTCCAGCCGGCCGTGCCGGGTTGGCTGTTCTGTTCCGATCGCCGCGGTTTCGAGCTTTATGACGTCCGCGCGTTGCCGGAATTCAAGCACGCGTTACACAGCGGATCGTGTCCGGGTTGGGATAAGTACCTCGCGAACGGTTCGCCCGACGGACGTCATGTCGCGTTCAACAACGCCCACACCTCCCTTATGTGGTTTGACCTCGCCGCCGTTCCCGTGCCGCGGCAGACCGTTGAGACGAAGGTGAATCGGCTGTCCCTTTCGAATGGCATCTGCACCTTCCGCGACGGGCTGTCCATCGGCAGCGCGAACGGCAGTTACATGTTGCTCCAGCCCGACGAAGGCGATCCGGCGGACGGAAGCCAATGGACATACCTCAAGTTGCCGGCGGCGTTCCCGGGCGATGGACGGAGTGACGCGATCAACGGCATTCCGCGTTCGGACGGTAAGCGGGTGGTCTTCACCAGCCGAATCAGCCGCCGCGCCGCGCTTTACGATTTCACGGACGCCGAGTGTCCCAAGTTGCTGAACGCCTGGAAGTTCTCCGGCAATCCGGACATCGCCGATTTCCACGCCGGCAAGGTGGTGATTCCCTGCGGTTACGCGGGCGTGTTGCTGCAAAAATAAGCGACCTGTGCAATAAGGATCGCCGCCCCCGGCGCTGAGCCATGGCCATGCTGACGGTGGCCGGGCAGGTCTGCCGCTCCCTAGGGCTTGCGCACGGGTGTGCCTTTGAGCAGACGCATGTGCAGTAGGGTCATCTCGTCAATCAGTTCGGCCAGCCTGCGGTAGTTGGCGGCGTACTGGCGTGCGGTCTCGGCCCTCTCCTCTCCCAGGTAGATCAGTCGCGTCCTGCCCTTGATGCTGACGGAGAAGTAGGGCTGCTTGTGTCGCGTTCCCATGACCGTGACACTGCCTCTCATCACCGGCCCGATGGTCTGGATCTCTGCCTGCGCCGCCGCCAGTCTTTCCCTGGTCTGTTTCAGACTCGCTTGCGCCATGGTTCCACTCCTGTTTTCCGTTCAACCTGGCTTGCATTCCCGGTGCTATGCGCTATAACATAGCACTAGGGCCGAACGACGGCAAGCCCGGCGGACGACAGGGCCTGAGGACGGCGGCAGAAGGAGACGGGCTTCATGGATGGGTTCAAGGTCAGGATTCGGGTCGAGATCGTGCCCGCGGGTGAAGCCGACGGCGCGCCCCGCGAAGCAGGCGGTATCAGCTACGTCGATGAAGAGGCCGTCAGGAAGATCTCCGCCGCGCAAGCCATCAGCATCGAGGACATGGAGGAGGTGCTGCTGGAGAACGCCTACGAGGTGATGCGGCGGGCACTCGGAGAGCACTTCGCCAGAGTGTCAAAAAGGGGGCTCTCGAGCGAGCCAGGCCAGGCGAGCTGATCGAGCCCAATGCCGTGCCGTACCGGGTGGACGGCGGGGTGGGTCGGTACGAGTTCACCAGCCATCGGGTCGAGAGGCCGGAAGGATGCTTCAACGCGGCGGTCGACCTCTTCGCCAGGCTCAAGGCAAAGGGCGTCTACCGCACCCGCTGGTTCCGCCGCAACGGGCTGTTTGCAGGCTGCACAGAGCTCTCGTACCGCAAGACCCTTGAGCAGCTCAACCGCACGCGACAACAACCTGGCGGCACCGTGCTGCGCACGCTCTGCAACGCCGCAGAACACGAAGCCGCTGCCGTGGTGGGGCATCTTGACCGGCGGGCCGGCGAACTGCTCCCGCTGCCGCGCTTCGGACATCCTGCGGTTCTACTGGGACGGCGAGGAGACGCCGTCGATTGAGACCCCTGTGTCGGACTTCTTTGCGGTGGGTCACAACAAGTTTGCGCGGGTTAACTCGCTGGCCGTCATCGTCAACCCGGCGTCGGCGTTCAACTGCTACTGGCCAATGCCATTCCGCAAGCACGCGAGGATCACGTTCACGAACGAGGACAAGGATGAACTGGGGTTGCTGACCTACCAGATCACCTATGCAGAGACCGAGGTGCCGGACTATGCCGGGTACTTCCACGCACAGTGGCGAAGGGCCGTGACGGAGCGCGCCAACCCTGACTACGTGATCGTCGATGGCATCCAGGGCAAGGGCAAGTATGCCGGGACGTTCCTGGCGTGGACGCAACTGTCCGACGGCTGGTTCGGCGAGGGGGAAATCAAGTTCTACATCGATGGGGACACCGGCTTCCCGACCATCTGTGGCACCGGGACCGAGGACTACTTCTGCGGGAGCTATGGGTTCCCCGAGACCTATAGCACGGCCTACGTCGGCAACGTGCTCAAAGCCGCGGGCGAGAACGGCCCGCCGAAGAGGAGCCTGTACCGGTGGCACATCATGGACCCGATCTGCTTCGACACCGACCTGCGTGTCACCATTCAGGCCCTGGGGTGGTGGCCGAACGGCAAGTACCAGCCGCTGGCAGACGACACCCCCCCAGCGCCTGCTCTACCTGTTGGATCAGGTCCGGGTGACGAAATGGCTTGCGGATGTAGGAGAACGCCCCGGCGTCCAGCATCTCCTGCACGCTGCTCTCCAGGCTATAGCCCGAGGCGAGGATTGCCTTGATCTGGGGATTCGTCTTGCGCATGGCAACGAATGCGTCACGGCCATTCATCCTCGGCATGTTCATGTCCAGGATCACGATGTCGATGTGCTTCCACGACTTCCTGTAGTGGTCGACGGCCTCGACCCCGTCATTGGCGGTGGTGACTTCGTGCCCCTTACTGCGCAACAGTCTGGCAGTGAACTCCCTCAGCATCTCTTCGTCGTCTACGAGTAGAATCCTAACGCTGGCAGTTGCCTTTGCCACCGGATTGCCCGCTTCTATCGCCCCCCGTGCCTCCTGCCGCGACAAGGGCAGGTGGAGGGTCACGGTTGTGCCCTTCCCGGCCTCACTGTCCACCCCAATGGCCCCGCGATGGTTGACGATGGTACCGTGAACTGAGGCCAGTCCCAAGCCCGTGCCTTTACCTGGCTCCTTCGTCGTGAAGAACGGCTCGAACAGACGTGCCAGGGTCTTCTCGTCCATGCCGATGCCGGTATCGGTCACCGTGATTCGCAGGTAGTCGCCCGGCTCAAGGTCGAACCTGCTCTTGCCGCAGAACTCCTCGTCCAGCCTGACGGCGTCGGTCGAGAACCCGAGTTCGCCCCCCTCAGGCATGGCATCGCAGGCGTTGAGGCCAAGGTTGAGCAGGACGTTCTGGAGTTGCGTCGGGTCGCCGCTGGTGGTCGGCGGCATGGCGTCAAGGCGCTGTGTGATGCCGATGCGTTTGTCGACGCTGCGCCCCAGAAGGGAGACGACCTCGGCCACCGTCTCGTGAAGGTTGACCGGCACCGTTCGGTATTTCCCCTGGCGCGCGAACGCCAGCAGCTTGCTGGTCAGGTCGCGGCTCCTGATACACAACCGGATGATGCCATCGATATACAAGCGGGATTCCTCGTCCTGGGTCTTGGTCAGCAAGAGGTCCGCGCAGTTCATGATGCCGCCAAGCTGGTTGTTGAAATCGTGAGCCACACCGCCCGCCAGCCGCCCCAGCGACTCCAACTTCTGCACCTGCTGAAGCTGGGCTTCGAGCGCAGACTTCTCTGCCTCCGCCTGCTTGCGCCCGGTGATGTCACTGAGCGTGACGTAGCTTACCGGCTCACCCTCGACATCCGGCGTGGTGGTGACGGCCAGCTGCACCCAGAATACGGTGCCGTCACTCTTGAGCATCCGCAGTTCGCACGCTTGCGGCCTACCGGGGTCGGAATCCTGCTTGCGGCAGAGGTAGTAGAGGTCAAGATCCTCCTTGAGGATGTACCGGGAGAGGGGGCCGCTGAGCAGCGTGCTACGAGCCACGCCCAACAGGGCGGCGGCAGCGAGGTTGGCTTCCTGGATCAGGCCCTTCTCGCGGAGTGTGACATAGCCGACCGGGGCCAGGTCGTAGAGGCTAAAATAGCGCGACCGCGAGGCGTCTAGTTCCGCCTGGGTGCTGCGTAGTTCCTCATTCTGCATCTCCAGCTCGATCTGATGCACCCGCAGCTCGTGGAGCGCCCGGCGCATATCCTCGGGCGACATCGCGACCGAGATTGAGGCGGCTTCCTTCCGCGCCATCTCTTCGGCCTGCCGGCGCAGTTCAGCAGCGTCCTCTGTGCGAGTGAGCTTGCTGGTCATGGGCACCTCAACCTCTCGATCTGTGGCTGCGGATACTCTGCCCCACCCCACCAAGGTGGCAGCGCCCCCCCTCCGACCCAACCCCATAACCAAAGTACTGTCGCCGGACCTGTATGCAATGCGGCCCAAACGCCAGTACGCCCCGCCGCGAACGCCCTTGGGAAAGCCCGGCTGGTGCCACCCTCCCCGCCAACGCCTCTGACCGACGGTGACTCTCCTATCACCCCGAATCTCAGCCCTGGTAACTACAATCATCTGGAAACAGCGACGTGAAGGGGTTCGACTTCGCGTTTCGGGTGGGCATATTGGCTGTCATGCCTGAGGTTCAGAGCTCAGGAAGCGACGCCCGGCGACACGCAAGGTAGATGCCGTTCGAAAACCGGCAAGGGGTTGCGTTTCAGTCCGACTGTCGGCCTTGGAGGGAGCAGGTGGTCGCCGGTTCGGGGGCCGAAACGACCGGCGTTTAGCTGGCGCAATCTAAGCTGCACGTCCGCTGCCACGAGCCCGAGAGGCTCTTTTCAGCGATCGAAAGGCGAAAGATGCACCCCGAGTGGGCGAGGTATTCATGAGCTGCAATGGCAAGCCGGTTAGCGAGGTTGGGCCGGTTGGCGCCAGCGAGCCTCCGCCGGAGGCAGGGGATGGGCTTTTCCAGGTTGAGGCGGCGCTACGCCGCAGCGAGCGGAAGTACCGCGAACTGGTTGAACACGCCAATAGTATCATTCTGCACTGGACCCGGGACGGTCTGATCACCTTCCTGAACGAGTTTGGCCAGCGCTTCTTTGGTTACACGGAGGCCGAGATCCTTGGCCAGCACGTGGTGGGCACCATCGTTCCCGAAACCGAGACTACGGGCCGGGACCTGCGCCCGCTGATGGACCACATCTGTGCCAACCCGCACGCGTTCGAGCGCAATGTCAACGAGAACATGCGTCGAAATGGGGAGAGGGTCTGGATCGACTGGACCAACAGGTTCAGTCTAGACGACCAGGGCCAGGTCACAGGCATCCTGAGCATCGGCTCGGACATCACCGAGCACCGGCGCACAGAGGAAGCGTTACGCGAGAGCGAGGCAGGTTTTCGCGCCATGTTCGAAGTCGCCTGCATCGGGATCGCGCAGGCCGATCTGCGTACCGGGCGGTGGCTGCGGGTGAATCGGAGGATGTGTGAGATCACCGGCTACTCAGCCGAGGAAATGCTCAATCTGCGGATCGCGGAGATCACCCATCCCGCGGACCGCGCCTTGGATTCGGAGCTTTTCCGGCGGCTGGTGCAGGGCCAGGCGCCAGACTACCGCCTGGAGAAGCGTTACCTGCGCAAGGGCGGCACGGTGGCCTGGGTCAATGTGAATGTGACCGTCATCCGCGATGCCGCGGGTCAGCCCCTGCGGACCATGGCTACCATTGAGGACATCACCGAGCGCAGGCAGGCGGCGGAGGAAAAGGCCAGGCTCGAGGAACAGCTCCGGCAGGCGCAGAAGCTAGAGTCTGTGGGGCGACTAGCAGGCGGCGTGGCCCACGATTTTAACAACCTGCTCATGGGCATGATGAATTACGTCGAGCTCTGCCGCGACGAGCTGCCGCCAGGACACCCCGCGCGCTGCTACCTGGACGAGATCACCCACGACGCCCAGCGCTCGGCGGCTATCACCCAACAACTCCTCGCCTTCGCCCGTAAGCAGGTCATTACGCCTAAGGTGCTGGACATGAATGACGTCCTGGCGGGCATGCTCAAGATGCTGGGGCACCTGATGGGCGAGGACATTGCCTTGATCTGGATGCCGGGCGCGCCCCTGTGGCCGGTCAGTATCGATCCTGGCCAACTCGACCAGATTCTGGCGAACCTCTGCGTCAATGCCCGTGACGCCATCGCCGGGGTGGGCAGAGTTACCATCGAGACCGCGAATACCAGGTTGGACCAGGCTTACTGTGCCACGCAGCCGGAGGCGGTGCCCGGCGACTACGTCCGGCTGGCGGTCGGCGACAGCGGCTGCGGCATGAGCGAGGACGTGCTCGCCCACATCTTCGAGCCCTTCTACACCACCAAGGAGGTGGGCAAAGGGACCGGCCTGGGGCTGGCCACCGTGTACGGTATCGTCGAACAGAACCACGGGCACATCGCGGTCCACAGCGAGGTGGGCAAGGGGACAACCTTCCATCTCTATCTGCCACGCGCGGCCGCGGCGGCCCCTGCGGGAGCGGTTGCCGTAGCTCCGGTCGCACTGCCTCGCGGCACCGAGACGATCCTGGTGGCCGAGGACGAGAAGTCTGTTCGTGTCACCTCGTGTCGTTTTCTTGAACTGCTTGGCTACACCGTACTGGCGGCGGCAACGCCGACGGAAGCACTGCGCCTGGCTGGCGCGCATACCGGCCCGATTCATCTGCTCCTGACCGATGTGATCATGCCCGGCATGAACGGACCGGACCTGGCCGGGCTGCTTGCCGAAGGACGTCCCAAGCTGAAGTGCCTGTTCATGTCGGGCTATACCGCCGACGTGATGATGCGCCGAGGCATGCTGGGCGCTGGCAGGCCGTTCCTGTCCAAGCCCTTCTCCCGGGACGACCTGGCTCGCAAAGTGCGTGAGATGCTGGACCTATAGGAGCCGCGGTCCGGCCGTCGGCGGCTGGCGCCAAAGAACTGAGGGAGTGGACCGATCATGAACGAACTTCGAATCGGCTGGGCGTCCCGCGAGGTGTCGACGGACAAACCCATCGACATCCCCGGACAGTTCCACATCCGGGTCTCGCAGGGCGTAATCGATCCGCTCACCGTCACCGCCCTGGTGGTCGACAACGGCAGCGATCTCGCCGTCTTTTTGTCGGCCGACTTGGTGTGGATAAGCCCGTACTTGGTCGAGGAAGTCCGGGGAAAGGTCGCAACCCTCATTCCCGACTTCCCGGTTGACAAGATCCTGATGAACTGCACGCACACCCACGCAGGTGCAAGCTACTACACGAGCAGCTCTGGGATGTCCACCCCCAGCGAAGTCCCCCATAACGGCATCGAGATCGCGTCTAGCGACGAGTACCGCGACTTCCTTTCCACCCAGGCCGCCGAAGCGGTCGCCGAGGCCTTCCATCGGCGCACCGCCGGCGGGATAACCTACGGCTATGGCTACGCGGTCGTCGGGCACAGCCGTCGGGTCGTCTATTTCGATGACCTCTCGAAGCGTCCCGGCGTCGCGGGGCGTCCCGGCATGATCGTCGCAGGGCATGCGGCGATGTACGGCAATACGGACGATGGCCATTTCAGCCACTACGAAGCCGGCGCCGACCACATCGTCAACCTGCTCTACACCTTCGACCAGAACAACCAGCTCACCGGCGCGCTCGTCAATGTGCCCTGCCCCTCGCAGAACTCGGAAAGCGAATGGCGTCTTTCCGCCGACTACTGGCATGACGTGCGCGTCGCCCTCCGCCAGAAGTATGGAAACCTCTTTCTGCTGCCCCAGTGTGCCGCCGCCGGGGACCTGGCGCCACGCATTCTCCACTACAAGAAGGCACAGGAGCGCCGCTTCCGCCTCAAGTACGGCCCAGACTCCCCGGACGCGGCGCGCGAACTTTCCGCACGCAAAGACATCGCGGAGCGCATCGTCGGCGCCTTCGATGAAGTGCTGGCCTGGGCGAAGCAGGACATCCGCACGGCGCTGCCGCTGGCGCACGTGGTCGAGACCATCGCTCTGAGCCGCCGCTTCATCACCGACGAGGAGTACAGCAGCGAGGTCACCCAGCTTGCGGAGCTGAACCAGGTGGCGTTCGCGTCGGCGGGCACGCCGCGGGAACGGCTCATCCACGACTCCATTCTTGTCGCCCGGCGCAACCGCTGCAAAGACATCTTGCAGCGCTACGCCGAGCAGGCCGCGCAGCCCCAACTCCAGATGGAGCTGCACGTCATCCGTATCGGCGACATCGCCTTTGCATCCAACAGCTTCGAACTCTACATGGACTACATGCACCGGATCCAGGCGCGCAGCCCCTTCAGCCAGACGTTTGTGGTGCAACTGGCCGGAACGCCGACCGATTGCACCGGTTACGTCACGACCGAGCGCGGCGCCTGGGGTAAGGGCTACAGCGCCAGTCTGTACTGCAATCAGGTGTCGCCCGCGGGCGGACAGGAACTGGTCGAGGCAACCGTCAGAATCCTGAAGGATGTCTATAAGGAGTAGGGCCATGCTGGAACTGACCCATCTGCGTCATGGAGCGGTCGTCAATGCGGGCGATGGAGTCGAGCATGAGGACGGCCTGGTGATCCAGGTTGAGGGCCTGGCGGAGCCCGGCTCGCTGGTGCAGGTCAATGGGGCCAGGACCGAGCTGGTCG
Source organism: uncultured Victivallales bacterium (assembly GCA_903834675.1). Next base: position 25,544 of record CAILKC010000722.1, read on the forward strand.
GCCGCTCTTTCAAGGCGCCGGTGAGGCTGACCCAACCGTTCAACGACCTCGTCGTTTCGAGCCGGAACAAGCAGGGCGAGAGCCGGCGGCAGATCCGGGTGGTGTGGGACAAGAAGTCGTTCAAGCGCTATAACTTCTTTACGGACGACAACTCCTTCTTCCTGACCGATATCTACAAGCAGGGCTGTCGCTCGCTGTTCGACCACTTCTACCTGAGCTTTCTGCGCCGGATGCATCAGGAGTACGGCACGAAGTTCACGCTGAACCTGTTCTACCACAACGATCATCACGACTTCACCGTGAGTGATTTTCCCGACCGCTACAAAGGCGAGTGGCGGGACCACGCCGACTGGCTGAAGCTGTCCTTCCATGCGTATTCCGAATTTCCCGACCGGCCCTATGCGCAGCCCGATGGCAAGAAACTGGCCGCGGACTACGACCAGATGCAGGCCGAAGTGGCGCGTTTTGCCGGGGAGGAGACGTTCTACCCGCCGGTCGTGATTCACTGGGCGATGGTACATCCGCGGGCACTGCCGGTGTTGGTCAGGCGTGGGGTCAAGGTTCTGACGGGCGGGTTCATTGGCGAGCGGGCGCCGGAGAATGAGCCGGACATCCAGTTCAGGACCGCGGACATCGGCTATTTCCAGGACACCGAGACGGCGCTGTACTTGGAGCGCAAGCGAGTGCTCTACGACCTGGAGCAGGGCTTGGCCTTCAGCAAGACGGACTTCTGCGCCAACCTGGTGCGCTTGGATGCGGTCGTCCCCCAGATGGCGGCGGCCTGCAACAACCCGGCCTACCGCGACACGCTGAGCCTGGCGACCCACGAGCAGTACTTCTACGACTACTACGGCAACTACATCCCCGACCACCGTGAACGGGTGGAAGCGGCGCTGCGGTACGTCACCGAGCAGGGCTACCAGTCAATCTTCTTCAACGATGGCTTCCTCGGCAACCCCGCCTGGCCATAGGGGGCAGACCCCAGCGCCGGGAGGGGCTCTGGCAGCAGAGGGTCGAGGGGGGGTAGGGCGGTTCGCATATCGGTATGTCCGGCCCCCAAGCCGGGGGCTTGGCTGATCCGCCGCGGCGGACTGAACCCCAGGACCTGAGAAGCTGTGAAAAAAATGCGACCTGTGCAATAAAGATGGGCCGAGGTATTCAGCCCCAAGGGGGCGTTCCATACCAGCCCAGGGCAACGCCCTGGGTACCCGTCCACAGCGCTGGATTGAGCCCTGAAGGGGCGGATCATGCGACCTCGGTGCGAAGGTAGGGTAGATGGCTCGCCCCTACAGGGCACAAACCCATACCCCTTCTAGTCCCAGGGCGTGGCCCTGGGCTGGTATGGCCGCGCGCCTTCAGCGCTCCAGGCGGACTCCCTTATTGCGCAGGTCGAAAAAAATGCGACCTGTGCAATAAAGATGGGCCGTGGTATTCAGACCCAAGGGGGCGTTCCATACCAGCCCAGGGCAACCCCCTGGGTTCCCGTCCACAGCGCTGGATTGAGCCCTGAAGGGGCGGATCATGC
>CAILKC010000723.1 GCA_903834675.1 uncultured Victivallales bacterium
ACATGATCATGGATTCAAGCGCGCGCGGGGCAGTCTACGCGGCTCTGCATCCCGGCTTCGCCAAGGCGTTCGCCTTCCTGCGCGATACCGATCTGGCCGGCTTGCCGGACGGGCGCATCGAGCTGGACGGGGAGCGGCTCTACGTGCTGGTGATGACGATGGACGGCCGCGGTCGAGACGGGGCCAAGTTCGAGGCGCACCGGCGCTACATCGACATCCAGGCGGTGGTCAGCGGGGCGGACGTCATGGGCTGGAGCCCGCTGGTCGCCTGCCGCCAGCCTCTGCCGTTCGACGCGACCAAGGACGTCGGCTTCTTCACCGATGCACCGGCGTCGTGGGTCCTGGTCCCGCAAGGCAGCTTCGCCCTCTTCTTCCCCGAGGATGTGCATGCCCCACTGGCAGGCACCGGCAAGGTCAAGAAAGCGGTGCTAAAGGTCGCGGTCTGAGTCGGCTCCAGGCACGCTCGGAGGTCAAAGATACGGCGCGACGATGACGTTGACGACGTAGCGCCAGCTCCGACCGGTTCTTCTGGGCCTCGCCTGACCTCATGGGTTTACTCCACCCGCCGCCGCGCCGGGGTCTACGGGACGGGCAGGAACTCCACGTAGTCGAGGTTGCAGCCATGGGCGTCGGGGTTGACCAGGCGCAGGAGGTGGCGTCCGACGGCGAGCTCGAAGCGCGCCGGGTGGCCCTGCGGGTCGCGAAGCAGCTCCACGGCCCAGTCGTCGCGGTCGGGACCGCTGTAGCCGCCAGTGACCGGCAGCTTGGCGGAGCCGATCTCGACGCCGTCCAGGAAAACCCGTCGCTCCGCGGTCTCTGGGCTGGCGTACTTGAGCAGCAGGGCGTAGCGGCCGGCGGTGGGTACCTCGAGGGTCCACTCGACCCAGGCGTTCAGCGCATTCCAGTGTGAGAGCGAGCCGCCGTCGGAGCCGCGCTTTTCGGCGGCCGTACGGGCCTGCACCGGTACGTCGCCCCCACCCTGCGCCGAAAACCTCTCCGCCTGGAGGCGCAGCCCCGTCGGCCAGCGCGCGGCGCCGAGGTCGCCAGGGCCAGCCGGAGCGACGATGGTGACCCCGCGGGTGAACTCCGCCGCGCCATCCTTGGCCAGCAGCGTGAGCTCGTAACGCCCCGCTCGGGGCAGGACGAAAGCGGCTTCCGGGCCGGTGCAAACGGAGCCGTCCGGCAGGCGCCATTGCAGGACGGGAGCCTTGCCCGCCAGCCGGTAGACGCAACGGGCGGTACAGGTGACCCTCAGCCCCTCCGGGCCAGGCCGGGGCACGACGGTGAGACGGAGCGAGGGGTCGCCGGTCTGCGCGTACGGCCCGTCCGGCGCGGTTGCCATCCGCAACATGGCCGTCAGCGTCTCGTCCGCTGCAAACAGAGAGTCCTCGGGACGCTGACTCAGATAGTCCCGGAGCAGGACCTGAAAGTAGACGCTGCTATCGGCCGAGACGCCGAACTCGATGCGGCCATCGCGGAAGTCCCGGCTACGGTCGCGGTCCGTGCTCAGGGTATAGCGTTTGCCGAGGTCGTCGGCGCTCAGGCCCTGGAGGGACTCCCACGGGGTGACGCGCGCCGGCATGGCGTCGTAGACCTCGAAGAAGGCGGTGATAGTGCGGAGTTCGCGGCCGACCGCATCGAGGTAGGCGGGCTTCGGTTCGATGGCGTAACCCACCATCAGGCCATGGCTGTACTCGATACTCCAGTAGAGACCAGCCGTGGTTGGGCCGGGATAGGACCAGCCGCCGCCCGCGGTCTGGACGCGCGCCATCCAGTCGTTGCAGGCCAGGATGGTGTCGCGCAGGCGCTTGTCTTCGGGACGATGCCGGAGCAGATCGGGCAGAGCGTTGGTGGCATACTGCACAATGTAGGACTTCACGTAGGGATGCGCAGCGCCAAAGCGGTCATCCGGGACGTAGAGGTCGTTGCCGGTCGAGGGCACGCCACCCTCGTTGAACAGCAGGTCGGGGTTCTGGCAGGCCTGGAACTCGGTCCAGAGGCGGACGGCCTGATCGAGGTAACCGCGCTCGCCGGTGTACTCGAAGAGCTTCACAAAGTCAGTGACCACGCCGATGCAGCGCATGTAGCTGACGGTGGCATGCACATGCTCGGCGGCCCACTTGGCCTGCTGTTCGGCAGCATAACGGAAGCGTGGGTCGCCGGTCTCCTCGTAGGCCAGCCAGAAGCCATGGAAGCCCTTGGTGCAGAAGGTGACCGCATCGTTCTGCCGGGTGCGGTAGCTGCCCGACCAGGGCTGCGTCCTGCCGTTGGGCGGGTAGCGACCGCCGCCGTAGCAGGCCAGGTCCGGGCCCCAGTTGACCGAGAAGTCGTGGTAGTTCTCCGAGTAGTCCAGCGCCAGCCGCCGCAGGCGCGCGTCGCCGGTGCGGAACCAGTCGTCCCAGAGGTAGGCGGTGTGATTGTAGCGCTCCAGGCCGCCGAAGCTGCCCAGGTCGTCGCCCTTCAGCGCCACGCCTTGCAGCGCGGTGACGTAGCGCTCGGTCAGGCGTTGCAGGATGGGATGGGTGACCTTGAGCGGCGGGCCGCTGCGGTAGACCGCGTCAAAGGCCTGCCAGTCGGCCGTGGCGACCAGCGGGCAGTCCACCGCGCTGGCCAGCTCGTCCGGCGAGCCGGGTTGGAGGATCAGATCCAGCGTCTGCCAGGCGCCCTCCTGAAGCAGCAGGTCATCGCTCTCTTTGGCCACTGGCTCCAGGCGGCTGAAGCGGACGCCCAGCGCGGTTGCCGTGGACTGCGCCGCGATGCTGCCGCGGTGTTGCAGCAGAGCCAGCGGGTTGGTGAGCGCGACCCGGGCGCCGTTGGCCAGCCTCAGCGCCACGAGCAGTTCGGGATGGCGGACCAAGGGCTCTGCCAGGGGCAAAGCCAGGAAGCGCACCGGCGCCGCAGGCAGGCGCTCCGGGGTCGCGCCGGGAGCCGTCAGTTCGAAGCCGAAGTCGGGGGCCACAGCGTTACCCTTGAGGTGGCGCAGAAGGCGCTGCACCAGTCTGATGCGGCCCAGGCTGTCCACCTGGACATCCACTTCGCGGCTGAAGTCGGCGCCGTCCTGCCGCCAGCGCAGCCAGGCGACCAGAGGGCCATTCTCAATAACCTCAAGGGTAGGAGCTTGCGATGCCGTCAGGGCGGGTCCGAAGGCACGCAGGACAGCCTGGTCCGTACCGTCCGCGGCGGACTGTATCCGCACGCTGTCGTCGTCCAGCCGCAGGCGGAAGGCGGCGGTCACGAGGGTCGCCTGGCGGCCTTGCACCTGGGCCAGCGGGGCCGGAGTCGCAGGGGCAGCGGCAAGCGCGCACTGGAGCTCGAGAGTCTGCCCCGGGGCCAGCTCCACCGGAAAGCTCAGCATGACCCGACGCGCCGAGCCGTCGGGATGGCGGGTGATGACGCGGGTTTGGGTCGGCAGGACGGCGCCGGCCGCGGTGACGGCCTGTAGCGGCAGGTCCCTCACCTGCCCCGCCGCAAACGGCACGGCGAGGCGGGCCACCTCGTGCAGCGGGCCGGAACGGTCGTGGCGCAACGTCAGGTGTGGCATAGCGACCTCGGCAGCCTGGGTGGCGGTCATCAGGCCCGCTAGAAGCAGCAGGCGCGGTGCGTTGTTCATGCGTTCTCCATGGCCCTATTCCCGGGCCATTTCCTGGTGCCGCAGGTACTCGCCGGGCGCAGCACCCCGCCGGGCGCAAGACCCGCCGGGCGCAGGCCCTAGGGCTTCAGCCAGCGGTCCAGCCAGGCGAAGGCCTTATCCTGCATCTCGGCGTTGAATTCATGCGGGCCGTCGTAGGTAACGCCTTGGAAGCGCTCCGGCACGCCGGCCTTGCGGTAGACCGCGGCGATCTTCTCATAGGCCGCGGCGACACCCGCGTTGGTGAACAGCCCATCCTTGGTGCCTTGGATCGCCATGAGGCCGCCGGGCACATTCATCGAGACCACGTCCGGCAGATCCATGTAACGATACAGGCCGGGAATCACCTTCATGAAGCCGATGCTGGTGAGCTTGCCTTCGAGCATGGCGTCATAGGAGCACATCCAGCCCACCACCACCGCCGCCTTGATGCGCGGGTCCAGCCCCGCGAGATGGGCCGAACGGAAGCCGCCCACCGAGAGGCCGCAACAGCCGATGCGGTCAGGGTCGACCTCGGGGCGGGTCGCCAGGTAGTCCACCGTGCGGATATCGTCCATGAACATCACCCCCGACCAGGTCACGCCCGCTTCGAACAGTCCGGTGGCGGCCAGGGGGGCGCTGGCCCCAGAACGGCGGTTGAAGTCAGCGACGTCCTGCACGCTCATGGTGTCGCGGTTACGCCAGGCCGGCGCGTCGCCCGCCAACTGCATGCGGCGCTCGCCCCAGTAGAACATGTCGATGGCAATGACGACGTAGCCACGCTTCGCGAGCTCAGTGCCGTAGCTGCGCCCCGAGTACGCCGTGCGCTTGAACTCGGTCAGGGCCGGGTGCTCATTCTCGGTGGCGATAATCTTCTCCTTGCCCCAGACAAAGAAAGCGCCGTGGTCGTGCAGGGCAACGATCGCCGGCCGACGCTTCACCTCGCCCTTCGGCAGCAACAGGTAGGCGGGCACGCGCACCTCCGGCGTGGTGTTGAAGTAAAGCTTCTCACGGACATACTCGCCGCAGTCCACGCGCTCGACAACCTCCACCTTGGGTTCACACCGCGGCGGGGCGTACTGCAGCAAACTCAGCACCTTGGCCCGGCCCTCCGGTTTCCAGGCCTCGATGTCCGTGAAGCGGTCGTTGAGGAACGATAGCTCGAACGTCGAGCGGTCGGCGATGCTTCGCACGAAGGGATACAGACTGCCCATCTGAGCGTTGGGGTTGATGGCGTCAAGGCGGGGCGTTCCCATGGGCTCTTCTCCGTACAGTGCGAGGCTGAACAGCGCCGCGAGGCCAAGCCAGACGAAGACCGTGGCGCCGCGC
>CAILKC010000724.1 GCA_903834675.1 uncultured Victivallales bacterium
GATCCAGATCGACCGCTTCCCTTCGGCGCCAAAATGGGCTACTGTGACTCAGGCGCCAACCGGGGCGGCCCCGCAGCGTTGAGCCAGGCGGGTGACCCCCGTGGTGTTAACGGCGCAAGCTAACGTGGGAATCCAGGCTAGGACGGCGGCGACTGCCCAGCGCGGGAAACGGGCCTGATGGCGGGCGATCTGGCTGGCCATCTCCGCGAGATGCTCTGCGGAGAGACCGCGCGGCGGGGCGGGCGCTGCCATCCGGGCTTGACGGAGGTCGGTTGCCGGGACTGTCTCTCCCCGACGGCGCACGGCCTGAGGTGCGGTGGCCTGGCTCGCCGTTGGCCCCAGTATCTTGCCCCAGTCCGGCGTGCGTCCGAATCGGGCGCACTCGGCCAACTCGCCTGTTGCCGTCCCGAGCGGCCCCATCGTCAGGTCCAGTACCAGCGCGCCGGGCGTGCGTCGGACTGCCTCGATGGGTTCCGCATCCTTGGCGGCGCAACAGCGCCAGAGGCAAGTCGACTTCAGGGAAGCCCGTTGGAGGTACGTGTTGAACGTGACGTCCCAGCGCCGCGCCTCGGGCAGGAAAGCCAGGGCTTCGGCAATCAGGCGAACCATGGCATCGGGGTCCGGCAGGTTGCGCGGCTCGAAAACGATGCATGCCGGCGCGCCATTACCGTCGAGGACATGCTGAGCCAGCGCGCCAGCCCAGCCCGCGTCGCCTGCGAGGTCCTGCCAGGCGACTGCCGGGGCGATCTCTCCCTTGATGTCAGGAATTTGCGCCGGTTGCGGGATGGCATGCGGGGCATCGTTCCACTCACGGCAGAAAAGGCCTGCCGCCGCTGTCATCAGGGCTGCCGGCCCACCAGCAGACATGCGCTCGTCTTGTGGGTCGACCACCAGGTGGTGCGCCAGGTAGTTTGACCGTCCCGAGTAGTCAGGGGCGTAGCAGGCGATTCTTGAGAGGACGGAAAGATCCTGGTCGCCAACGGTCACCCGGTAGTGCGAGTGGGCCGTGGGGTTTTTCGCGTAGAGCGGGTCGCTGACCCGGAAGCAGGCGTTGTAGAAGCTTAGCTCCTCGCACAACTCGACGTAGCTGGCAGACATGCCTTGCGTGTAGGCGACCGTGCTGTAACCTTGGCTTCCCCGCCGCAAACCCTTGGGAACCGAAGTATGAATCAGCTCAAACGCCATAGTTCGGTCTCCCCCGTCTCGCATGCCTGGGCGCGGGGGCGCCCACCCGTAGCCTCAGGCGCTTTGACAGTAGGCGTCAGACATCCATGCGAGGGCCGATCTTGCGTGGCGTCACGTAGCTCAGAGCGGCTGCACTCCGTCGATTCTCGGCACCCGGAAGCGAACTCTGCTGATCGGCGCTTGGATCAGGTAGCCACCGTAGGCCGGCGGTACGTCGACAATCTCCTCAGTGCCCGGCACGGTGATCCTGAGATTCAGTCCTGCCTTCTGGTAATCCTGCGCTTCGGGGCAGGATTCGTCTTGGGTGTGGCTTGCCCCAATCAGGCCGAGGCAGCAGAGAAGGTACAGCAACGGCACCTCAACCCATTTGGTCTTGATGTCGCACGGACGGACGGCGGCATATGGGTTAGCCTCCCGTGTGCTACTCGCGTCGGCGGCTGGCAGAGTCGCGGGCTCGGCCGCGGGGCAGTGCCCCAACGCCGACACCGGCACGTAGATCACGCGGTCCGCCAGGGCCTCGAGAGTCCGGACGATCAGCGGCGCGTACTCCAGCAGGAGCGCACGCACATGGAACGACATGGCGACCAACCTGTCCATATCCAGCAGATGCACCCCGGCTTCCCGGTCCCAGCGCCACGGGTTCTCGCCGAAATCAACCATGGATCCAAGCAGGTCGGCTTTCGACACGCAGAGCACGAGCGGACGCTGCAGGCGCTCCGCGGCCCTCAGCCCCTCATGCCTACGGATGCGACTTATCATCTCGTAGAGTAGGACGTGCTGTTGCGATGTCGGGGTACCGGGCCCGATCGTGTAGCCGGCCGCGGTGACCGCACGGCGCAGCCCGGGGTCCAGCACCGGGTCAACCATGAAGATGATTCCTTCCGCGCGCACCAGGTGCTGGGTGCCGGGTTCTTTGAGTACGTCGGCGCCTGGAAGGAACTGCTCGCCGGCGTTGTCATAGAACACTACCAGCTTATGGTCGGACGGTTCCGTGGTCGCGAGAGACTGCGGCCTCAGGCTGAAGAGACACGGGCGCGGCAGATGCAGTTCGACGCCATTTACCCTGACAGATCGGTACATTTCGCCGCCCATGAGTGTCTTGTCGATCTTCTGGGGTTGGGCGGGATCAGCCTGGTCGAACAGCAGGTTCTCATACTCGTTCAGCCAGCTGTTGGTCGCGCCGTCAACATCCCCAAAGTAGTAGAAGAAAGACGACGGCATCGTGTCTCTCAGCCGCCGACTCATGGCGGCTAGGAAGAAGGACTTGCCGCTGGCCGGGGCCCCCACGATGGAGACGAATAGCGGCGAAGCTGTCCTGAGTTCCTGAGGCAGGGCGAGATGGCACCTGGGACAGGCCAACTGGCCACAGGGATGGCCGTATGCGTCCATGCCGTCGCCGGTATGGGGGTCGTACTCCTCCGGAGAGAACCGGAGCTGTTCGTCGGGACCGGCAACCGGATCGCCACGCAACTCGGGTGCCTCGGAGACATAGAGGAAATCCCTGCTGTCAAAACGCCACCAGCAGTGTGGACAGATGATCCGACCCTCGCGGGACACAACCCATGGCCCGGTTCTTGGTCCGTCCGGTTCGGAGCCGGTGTCCGGGAACAGGTCAGGCACCACGGCCAGAGCCTCCCAGCGCTCCGCCGGGGTATCTCGCTGCCAGGCCAAGTCGTGCGGACCGATCTCCCCCCTCTCCGCTGCCTCGGTGAACTCCTGCTTCGTCATGGGACAGTCGGCAAGCCCCTCACGATGGACAATCCAGGTCCGGTCGTCCGACGGGCTCTCGCCGGTAGGGTGGGTCGCTTGGCTCATCTCGCGCCCGTACTGTTCGGCTTCCGTGTCGCCACAGAAGCGGAGGAGAAACGTGAAGCCCATCCCGGCTGTGACAACGGCACCGTTCACCCGGCCAACCCAGGCACGTCTGGTCGGCTGGCCGTCGACTGTCGTCCCGGTCGCAGTACCCGAGTCCCTGACGGCCAGGGACTGGCCGACGGAACTGATCTGCAAGTGTTCATCTGCGAGCCTGGGATCATCGACCCGCACGTCGCAACCCATCCCCCGGCCCACGATCACGGGGAAAGCCGTCAAAGCCCTGATCGGTTCAGCACTGTCGACCGGGACGAAGTACCACTGCTTCTTGGGCTTCTTGGGACCAAACAGCGGCATACCTGGGCTCTTCCTCTGCCTTAGCGGGACGCCATGCACAGGTCTCCCGACGTAACTGTGCCCGTGGGATCTCCCTCCCCAGGGTTCCGTCAGTTGCACAGGCTAGCCGTTCATGATCCTGAAGTCAAGGTACGTAGCTACGCGATCGAGCGCGAGACACCAGGGCTGTTGATTAGCTAGGTTCGTAAGCCAAACATCAGTGCGACCACAGCGAATCTAAGAGCCGAGATGAACAGAGAACGTCCAGAGAACCAGGCCGAGCCACGCGATGGCCACCAACTGAAATGGTCCCAGGTCGCAAGGCACATGCACAGTTCGGGAGAGGATGAACACCGACTCGTCTGTGCTGGACGCGCTCGCTGGGTGCCAGATGCTGCGGAGCAGGTGAAATGGGGTGCTGGATGGGCGGAGAAAGAGGCTCATTCGAGGCGAAAATGGCAGGTAAAACCCAGGTGCCATTTGGTGCCACTTTCACCCCTGGAGGTGCCATTTTCTGCCATTTACGGGGGGTTCTTTCCCGTGCGTAAGTTCAGCCAAATCCGCTACTTTCGTAGCTAAATCTGGAAGAAATCGGGGGTTTTGAGGGAAAAAGGGAATAGGGTCAAGGTGCCGGAGGAGGGACTCGAACCCACACAACCTTTCGGTTACCAGATTTTGAGTCTAGCGCGTCTGCCAATTCCGCCACTCCGGCCAGAGTGTAGGGGGTAATTTAGGTCCCACAAGACCGAATGCAACCGCTCGGGCAAAGGCGGACGTAATGGGTCACTGGATGGGGGATAGGGGAGCCATTCGGCCGTTGTGGCCGGCGGCGTCGCCGACGGGTTTGGTCGCGAGCGCGGCGGCGCGGCGGTCAGCCGGTCGTGATGGCCGGTTCGTCGAAGAGGATAGTACCCATGTCGGGTGCCCGGTGAGGCTGGAGCGCGAGGGTGTCCAGGGTATTGGCGCCAGCCAGGGAATGGGAGCCGAAGCTGAGCTTGCGGGCAATCACCGAGGGGCGCAGGCCGCGTTCGGCGGTGTTGTTCTCGGCGGGTACCATGGGGTCTTCGACCCAGTGGTAGAGTCTGTCGGCGTTCTCGCGGAAGATCTCCTGAAAGCTCTGTACGCCCGGATGCCTGGCGCTGCGCCCGACCGCCTCCAGTATCCTGTCCCTGAGGCGCCGTGCCTTGCGGCGGTAGTTGCGCAGGCGCCGCTCCCTGCGGCGCAGGGACCTCGAGCCCTTGAGGCGAGGAGCCAGCTGGTCGACGAAGGCCTTGACCTCCGGGTGGTCGGGGAAGTCCTTGAGCAGATCCTCCAGATCGCGCAGCAGATGGGCGTAGCAGTACTGGCGCCTGATGGGCAGGCCGTTGTAGCCGGCGTAGCGGTCGGTGACCGGCACCCCCAGCAGTCTCAGGGAGCCCAGCAGTTCCTGCGGCACGGTGCCGGCGCGGGTAGCACGGAAAGCATCATGGACGACGGTGTCGAAGGATCGCAGCATCCAGGCGTAACCGCGGACCCGGTCGTTGCGCCAGGTGGTCTCGTCGCCGAAGATCACGGAGGCGGCCCTGAGCTGTTCGAGCCGTCGGGGCAGCGACGGGGGAGCCGGGAGCAGCAGATCGGGGAGGGCGCGCATCTGCGTGGCGGCGCGGCGGCCGGGTCCTTCGTGCCGCTTCTTCGCGCCGCCTTTGCGGGCCTGGTTCTCGGCGCTGGCACGGGCCTTGAACGGTTCTTTCGACGTAACTACTCAGGTTACAACTCAGGTGCATTCCCCTGCCCCAACGGGGCTGTGGCTCAGAGCCCAGGGTTGCGGCCATGGTGCCGCTACCCTGGGTCACATGGGGTCATGGCCTCCTACCCCAACGGGGTTGCGTCTTGGCACCCTGACCCAACCCTGTTGGGGCAGGATACGCAGGTGCACCTGAGTCGTCACCTTTCGACGACGAGGCCGATGAACCGAAGGGCTTCGCGTGGATATGGCGGTCCTGCCGCCCCAGGGTCTCTTTCAGACGCGCCACCTGGGCCCTGAGCTGAACGCGCTCGCGCTTCAGCCGGTCGATCTGCCGCATCATCTCCACGCAGCCGTTGCACATTCGCAGATCCCGCAGAGCCCTCAGCGCTGCCCCCCTCGGCTGCGCACGAACTGGGCCCCTGCCTCGAACAGCAGCCGGTCGATACTGCGGCCGTTCTCCAGCCGTCGACGCAACTCCGGCACCAGATCCCGCGGCACGTGCAGGCAGCGCCGCCGCCCCTCGGCGTCGGCGTACACGTAGATAAAGGAAGGGTGGCGCTCGCCCGCGGCGCACTTCGCACAGCCTTTGCGGGTGCAGGGCTTGCGCACCTCCGCGACGGTGCCACGTGCGGCGGGCAGATGTTCAGCGATTTGTGCCGCCAGGTCTTTCACGGCACCGACCTCCCGGCCTGGAGCAGGCAGATATATACGCTATGCTATACATGCTCTTTGGGAAAGTCAAGAGGCTTCTGCGCGTTTCCATAAAATTCGTCACGGGTGGAATCGATGACCCGCGCGGTAGAACCCAGGGCGACCCCGGCCCCAAACCAGCAGGCCCCCCCATCCAGTGACCCATTACGAAGAGCCTGGTATTCGACTTGACTTCCAACCTTGGCATCCTGTACAGTAATGTTTGTAACGAGAGAAGTTCCCGCTTCGTTCCTGGGTCCTGCCGATGGGGTGCGGGCTGGGTCGACGGGGGGTCCAGACGCTGGGAGAGTTAGATAACCGTGCCTACGACCAGTTGTCCGTTCTGTGGCGAGCCTGCGTCAGGTACCGGTTGCGCGCGCTGCGGTAGCCAGGGGGCGCGCTGGGTCGCTTTTGACCTACGGCAACTTCGCGTTCGCACTATCGCCATGAGTGAGGCGATGGCGGCGGAACCGCCCCGTCCCGCGGCAGGGTTGAAGCCAGATGGCGTGACGCTGCTGGGCTATGTGCTGGACTTGTCGAAAGCGACGGGTCGCGACCGGATCCCTATACGCAAGCAGCGGACCGTTATCGGCAAAGGGAAAAATTGTGACGTGATTGTGCAGGAACGCCCTCTCTGCGACTTCATCTCGAAGGAACACGCCACGCTCAAGTTTGAGGAGGGCAGATTCTACTTGGAGGACCTCGCCTCGAAAAATGGGACGAAACTCGCCAGCAAGTCGTTGCAGCCAGGCTCTCCCGCAGAGCTAACTGATGGCGCCACGTTCTCGCTGTATACGGTGCCCTTTCAGGTCGAGTACGCTGCGGTTCCCCCGGCAGCGCCGGGCGACACGGCTCCTGTGGCGATCCCGCGGCTAGAGGTCCCCGACGACCCGGTGGCGAAGGATCTGCACAGCATCCTCTGTGCGCTGCCAGTCACCCGACCGCTCGGCGGCGCGCAGGAGGCGATGCCTGACTACGTGAAGCTCAATCTTGCCACCGTCCTGGCAGATCGCGCCTTGAGCATGATCCTCCTGCGGCTGTTCCGCGCTGGCAAGCCAGTACGACCGCAGGGGCCCTGGCTTGCTGTGCAAGAAGGAGCCGTAGGCTTATTGGATGTGGTCAGAACCAACGAGTGTGAATTTTGGATTTCCGCTTTCGCCTTTGACCGCCTGGACGCCTTGCCGCTGGTCGAGATCCCTCTTGAGAGCGCGGAGGGCGAGAAAGTGCAGCAGAGCACCGCCAAAGAACGACTTCCCTATGTTGTCGTGTTGTCAAGCAGCGGCTCGCCGCTGGGAGACGCGCACCCAGACCACTGAGGATCGCCGCCGAAGCAGTTTGTAAAGCAAATCGCAGAAGCCAGACAACAAGGCGCTTCGCCTTTCTGCTTTAGTGTAAACAGTGGATTGGGTTCTCATTGCCCCGGCCCTGTTGGACGGTGGCCCGAGTAAAGGATGGAGTGGTTTTGTCTCCGCGACTTGACCACGTCCGAGCCGGAGCCTAACAGAAGGGGGGTATAACGCACGTGTTGGAACGGATCCACTTCAAAGACGGCGAGATTCTCGAGGCCATCCAACTGAACCGGAGCCTCGACCGGGTTCAGATGGAGACCGGGCTTCGTGGCCTGGCCTTTGGGGTGGCTGGGTTTGGAGACGGCGCGCGGATTGAGCTGGCGCTCGACGCTGACCGGAAGGGCGCGGTGAACGCCAAGTTCCTGAATACGGCCTTCTTCTTTCGCAGCGGTCGCGTGGTTACCGTGTCCGAGAGTTCCTTCATCAAAGTCGCACTGGTGGGGAACCCGTCCTATCTTTGCGCCACGGCGGCGACATCAGCCCGACCGGACGGCTATATGGAAGCTGCGCCGGGAGCCTTGGCGGTCAGTTCCGTGGCAGACCTTCTGGATATGGACGGAGTGCATTCTGTGCCCTTTGCCTGTGTCCAAGTGCATGATGGCGCCGTGATCCGCAGTGTCGACCTTGATTTCATGTTACCCGAGATCAACCCCCGCTTGCGCTCCCTAGTGATCAACGCACCGCAGTTGGTGAACGGGAACCGTGTGGCGGGAGCGGTCCGAGAGTGCAGTGCCTTGGCAGTGCGGCTGCGCTCGACGGTGGTCAGCGATCCTGCGCTCCGCCTGAGCCCTGTAGCGTTCGAACTGGGCGGACTTTCCCTACTGTTCGAGATGCATGCGGATGATCCACTCGAGCTGGTGCGTTCCGTCGTGTTACGCCTTAACAGTTGCGACCCACATGTTGTGACGGTCGCCGGCCGAGAGCGGGCCGAACTCGCAGGGCACCAGGCGAACCTACGCTTCGATCCCGAGGGGATCATGTTCCACCTTTACAGCCATTTCGCTGACATCAGGAGGCGTTTGCACCAGTATATGGAGTGGCTGCACGTGGAAACGGAGACCATCGCTCTGACGGAGCGCAGATCGGTGCCCCGACGGGCTCAGCACGCGCTGTATGAGGTGGTCAATCTCCCTGAGGGTTGGGCACATCTGACCATTCGGTTTCCGGATGTCAAAGCCAGCCGGGCCAAGCCATTCGTCAATCTGGCGGCACATATCCACGACTTCAGCGACCAGCCCGCGATCGAGTTTGAGCGAAGAGAGGGTACGATCACCTGTGCGTACGCCTATCGTGGCCAGCGGAAGGTCGACGAGTATACAGGCGATGTTCCGCTTGTCTGGAGTCAGACGGCTGAAGCAGAATTTGCCTGCGAGTAGGCCGCCACCGATGCGGCACAGCGGGGGTTATGCCCAAACCGCGGCCAGGTGTGGGGCGCGATGGAACGGTGGAGAGGCTTGGGGGTGACAGGGGCTTGTGATCGGGCCTGACACACCCAGAGGCCTACCTTCCCACAGTGGTCTGTACTCGGTTTGCCAGCACGACGTCGCGGGAGCATGGGTGGACCATACTTCCGGACAAGGGCACGGTAGAAAAATGGTCAGCAAACTCAGCAGTACGGTCATCCGGATACTCCAAGGTGAGCTTCAGGCCGCGATCCCCGACGTCCTGAAGTCACTGCTCGCGAGCGACGCTCTGGAGTTGCAGCGCCTCTGGCAGGACTGCTCTCAGCAGATGACGCTTCTGCCGTCCCCGGACCGTGAGGTCGGTCTATTTCGCGATCTGGCAACCTACTACCTTTACCAGAAGTCGGCCGAGTTCGAACCCGCCTCGAACCGCCAAACCCGCGACTGGTACGAGACGCAGCACTATCCAGCCAGCGGCGACCCGGAACGCAGCATCGAGACCACTCTTGAAGAGATCAAGTTCAGCAACCAGGATTTCTTTGTCCGCATTGTCGACGCGGCCAAGGATATTTTGCGCGTCAACCTGCGGGATCCTTACGAGCGTCTGATCACACGGGTGATTGCCAGCCCTGGCGTACCGCAGACGGAGATGCTGGTCAGGGCCATCAACTTCGTCTTCACTAGCGAGCAAGCTGACCGCAACAAACTGGCCGACTGTTTTGTGGCTCAGAGCGTGGCCCCGGAACAGGCCGTATTGGAGCTGCAGTTGTTCCTGCAGTTGGTCGTGTGCCTGTTGCACAAGACAGAGGACTGCACTCCCGAGAACCGCAGCAAGATGAAACGGTGGGCAGACGAGTACCTGTACGACTCGCAGTTGCTGCCCATCGCTATCGATGCGAACTCTTCAGAACGCGATCTGCTGTACGGGATCGCGCTGCGGATATTCCAGTCCAGGATCGACAGTACCCTGAAGCTTGCGCTGTTTGCGGCCTTGGCGAAGCTCATGCTGAGGTTCAACACGACCCTGCCGGAGCGCTCGCGGACGGTCTACCGAAATGCGCTGTTCCTCTACCGCTTGGTGCAGGTAGTCCCCTTTGAAGAGTTCGATTTCGAGCACGTTCTGGAGACCGCGAATGCCGACGAGAAGGAACAACTCGTCAACGATTTCAGCAAAGTGCTCCTAACCATCAAGGATCTGGTGGCCCGCTACGTATCCACCATCGACATGGAGGCCCTGGAAGCAGATTGCAGTCTCCTGGATCGCTCGATCGGGGGTGAGTACACTCATCTGTCATTCTGGTCTTACTTGGATCGTGACGCCGTGATGTCGCGCATCCTCAGCAGCCATATGCGCGGGCTTTCCGAACCCCTGCAGTTGCTGAAACAGGAGTACGAGACGCAGTCCAAGAGACTGCTTGAGTTGGCGCGGATCCAGATTAAGGCACGCGCCGACCGGGATCGTTTCCGACACTACCTTGACACCTGGGTGCAGGCCACCTTCAATCAGGCCGTTATGGATCGTTTCGATGCAGACTACCGAGACCAGAGCCAGGCCGACGAGACCTTTGTTCACGTGATGCTGGCGCTGCTGATCCGCCAGGAGCCGGTCGTGGCCCTCGACGAAGCGATGCTCATCAAGCACTGGGAGAGTACCTACGAGCGGATCTACGAAGAGAGGTTCTTCCAGACCTTTGCAGACTCGCGCCCCTTCGACTATGCACTGGATGCGTCTGGGTCCCACGAAGAACAGGAGTTCCTGCCGTCGTGGGAGAAGTTCAGCAACATGCTGGTCTGCAACAAACGCGATGACGTGCGGCAGTTGACGGACCCCGCGCGAGTGGACTTCGGGGTCGCCTATGTGGGCTTGTCCGGGGTCGGAAAGACGTGCATGCGCGCCTCCACGCTCAGCGGTTTCGATGATCCTCTCGCCTTCCGCGAGTTTGGTTTCCGCCTGCTGCGGGACACGGTAACCACGGCCAATATCGACGAGTTTGCGCGCAACGACGTCCGCCCAACGCCGCGACGACAGACCCAAGTGCCGACGCTCTATGAACTGTTGTTCACTCAGGAGGTGAGCCCGGCAGCGCCGGGGGCGACGTCCCCGGCACCCGCCAAGTACATTCCCGTTCCCGCCATCGTCAGCCAGTTGCCGAACCAAGGCAGGCGACTCTACCTGCACTTCATCGATACGGCGGGGGAGGACTTCTCGGCTGCAGGCTTCAGCGGTGCCGACCAGCGTTCTCTGCAGGCCGTGCAGAAGGCCCCGATCATTGTGGTTGTGTTGGATGCTTCGGCGCTTGTTCGGCAGGGGTTAGTCATGCTCAACACGATCAGTCAACTGCTCCAGCGACGGCTGGGCACGGCGGCCGACCGAGATTTGGGTCAGATCGTGATTTTCGCACTGAACAAAGTGGATTTGCTGGAACGCGAGGATTGGCCTAGCTTGAATCAGGATATCCTTCCTGGCGGGATGCCGATCCTGAGTGAAGATGTCTCCGAAGATGACCTCCGTCGCATCATCTTCTCCAACCCCGCGAACAACGCCAAGATCACCATTCAGAAGGCACTCCTGGCGTTCATCAATCTTTTCGGTCTGTTGATCGCCGGGAAGGGGGCCGACCGGCAGGACGATTTCAACGTACATCGAAACCGTCTAGTGAACGTTTTCTGGGCCTTCTCGAAGTCCAGCGGCACTGCGGCGGTCGTGGGTGCCAAGGTACTCCCGAAGAACATGTTCGCCTGGGTCTATCAGTACTTGCGCAAGGCCTCCGACTACTACTTTGTCCTGAAGGAGGCGGAGGCTGAGAAGCGGGCGCTCCTCTGGGACCACTACAGTCGTGAGATCGCGAGGCTGAACGAGGTTTTTCTGAAGGTCAAATGGAACCTCGAGCACCAGCCCGACGACAACGCCCCGGCTGACGCCAAGCCCAAGCATGCACGGCGCGCCGACCTGAGAAGCAGCATTGACGGCTTCTGGCGGGAGATCCACGAGTCCTTGGGGCCGCTCAACCTCATCCTTCACCCTGACGTGGAAGACCCCTATGTGGCTTTGATGCAGGATATCCAAGCGCGCTGTCGGGAGATCAATGAGCGCCAGTTGAGCCTTTACGCGGATCGGGTGGACGTCGCGGTCCACCACGCCTTCGTTTCGGCCGACACCGAGGAACGCCTGAAGCGGATTGACGAGGATGCCAAGGCCAAGATCGCGGCGCTGGCGGCCGCGGCGACGGCGTGACGTTTGCGCCTTGCGCAGCGGCATGGCCGCCTGCCCCGTCATGGACCAAGGAGCGCGCTGATGGGCAGGCTCGGCGGCCCGCCGCTGAGTGGGCCAGCGCCGGGGGCACCGCCGACCGACACAAGGTGAGCCACAGCTGTGGGCGCACAGTGGCGACGCTAACGCCACCCGGTCTCCCCGGGCGGCAGAGCCGGAAAGCCTCCCGCGCTACTCAGGGAAGCGCACGGCGGAACACTTTTTCGAGTGGTCGTTTTGAGCCCCGAAAGGGCGCTTGACGAATATCTGTAGTAGTACTAAGGTATTAGACCGTTGGTTGTACTTGGGGAGTGGTCGAGTCGGTGATCGTCGTGGCCAATCGTCGGGGTCGACGCGCAGCCTGCAGTCGGTCAGATTGGGAGGTCCATGGCAATGCGGGTAGTCTATTGTTCTCGTTGGGTCCGTGGTTCTGTTTGCGCGCGCCTTTTCCGGGGGGCAGCCCTGCTACTGCTGGTGGGCGCGAGTGTCGTGAGGCCCGTCTGCGCCGCCATGTCAGCTCGCCAATTCGGGGCCTCTCGGCAGTTGCCTGCGTCGCGGCCATGGGAGACGATCGACATTCTGGTGACGATCTCCGACGAGGTCCCCAAGGGCTGGCAGTTCAAGGTCACGGAACTCGGCACCGTTGACAACAAGGTTGTTCCCGGCAGCGAGACGCTGATCTCCGGTCCGGCCCTATGCGGCACCCTCATCGATGCTGGTACGTCCTATCCCTATGGCGAGCCCGCGGCAGCGGTGCTGGTGGGTGCAAGCGGCGTAACTACTCAGGTACCCCGGGCAACGCTGGCGGAGCTCAGGGCTGAGCGGGAAGGTAGCGTGCCGGAAAGGTTGGTCAAGGCGGGGTCTTGAGCGGCGGCTTAGGTCTGGCAGATCTGGGAGGGGGCGAACGGCGCGCCC
>CAILKC010000725.1 GCA_903834675.1 uncultured Victivallales bacterium
GGAACACATCGTCAGCAACACGCGCCTCATACTTGACCCGGCGGGTTTCGAGGCCGCGGAACAGATGGTGGCATCCCGTGGGCTGACATTGGTAGGCATCGGACGCTCGCCGATGCAGACAATACTGGTGGACTATGCCGGGCTGGAGAATTTCTCGTATCACCTGGCCGATGGTTTCCCGGAACTCTTCGCGCTGGCCGAGGCGCTGGAAGACCAATTGCTGGAACGCGCCCGCCGGTCTGCCGCCGGCCCGGGCCGCTACATCAGCCTCCTGGAAAACTTCACTGCCGAAAGCTGGGGCGCCGCGCGCTTCCGGCAGTATCATCTGCCGGTGTATGCCAAGCTGTTGCCCATCTTCCTGGCGGCGGGCAAGCGCGTCTTCCCGCACTGCGACGGACAACTGGCTTGCGTGGCGCCGCTGCTGGCGGAGACCGGCTTCGCCGGCCTCGAGTCGCTCACCGAGCCGCCCGAGGGCGACCTGACCATGGCGCAGGCGCGCGCGGCCTTTCCGAACAAGGTGTTCTGGGCCAACATCAACGTCGGGCTCTACGCCATGCCGCCCGATGCGTTGCGCCGCTGGGTGCGTGAGCGGGTGCAGGCCGCCGCGCCGGATGGGTGCCGGCTGGTCTTCGAGATTTCCGAGGACCTGCCGCCCAACTGGCGGGAGGCGATCCCGGTGGTGCTGGAAGCGCTTCAGGAAAGGAACGATGTATGAAGATTACCCTGAGCGATCCCGTCATCGTGGCGGTGAGTCCGCCACAGTACGGCGAAGACCCCGCCGGGCGCTGGTGGGGGTTCTTTCAGTTCCCAGACCTGTGGCGCGGCAACGACGGCGCGCTCTATCTGGCCGTGAACGTGGGCGCCGACAGCATGGCGGGACGGCATGAGCCGACGCAGTTCTTCGCCTCGCGCGACGGCGGCGTCTCCTGGCAGCCTGTCGCCTATGAGGCGACCGATCGCACGCGCGAAATCATCGCGCTGCCGACCGGCCGGCAGGTCGCGTTCGGCCAGGAGCGCTACCTGTACCACCTCGCGGCACTTTCGCCGGACGCCGGCCGGACCTCGCCGGACGCGGGGGCGTTGGGGGTGTCGCCCGTGGCTGGACCGCTCCGCGACAGCTACAAGGTCAACGAATACCTGATCTATCGTTTCGGGGATCTCCCCGAGGCCCACCGTCGCTTCCCGCTGGCGATCCGCGCGTCGGCCGACGATGCATGGGAGGAGACCTCCGGTGTGCTGGACTTCCTGGACCTGCGCCTGCGCGTACTTACCCGCGCCATGTGGTGGGATGCGGCGGGGCGGGAGGAATGGAAAGAGTTCCAGCCGCGCCTGAAGGCGCCGACGCCGCGCGAGGTGACGGCGCTGCCGGATGGCACGCTGCTGTGGGCGCTGGACTCGCAGCACCCCGACAGCGACCGGATCTATTACAGGGTCACCTGCCTGGCCTCGCATGACGCCGGGTGTACCTGGAAGGCGCGCGGGACCATCGCCGATGCCCGCGACACCTCCTGTGGGTACGGCCTAGGCGAACAGTCGCTGGCCTGCCTGCCGAACGGCGACCTGCTCTGCGTGATGCGCACTAAGGCCAGCAACGAGGCCGGCGACACCCACTATCTGGCTGCGGCGCGGTCGTCGGATCAAGGCCGGACCTGGAGGATGCTTCCTCCCCTGGCCGAGTTCAGCGTCACGCCGCATCTGTTCACGCTGGCGAATGGCATGGTCGCGGTCGTCTACGGCCGGCCCGGCGTGCACATGAAGGCGTCGGCGGACTCGGGCCGCACCTGGAGCGAGGCCGCTGCGGTGGTCGGGCCATCCGAGCAGGAACTGCTCGCCCAACCGCTTGAAAAGTGGTGGGCGATCCGGCACGATTTCAGTTGCGCCAACACCAGCGTGGTGGTCACCGGCCCCGATCGCTTTGTGGTCGCCTATTCCGATTTCCGCCACATTAACGCCGCCGGCCAACGCTGCAAGGCCATCTGCGTGCGGGAGGTGAATGTAAGATGAAGCCTCTCGAGTCCTGCACGGATAATGAGGTGCCGCACATGACCTCGGATATCCAAGAAGGAGTGTTTGTGGGAATGGCGATAATGACGGCAGCGGTGGTGGCGGCAAGGTGTCTTGAAGCGGCAAATACCCCGGTCGGCAATGCCGACGTGGTCCTGCGCCAGCCTGCCGCGGGCCTTGTTGTTGCGGCAGAGCCTGAGACACGGAGAGACACGATGAAGCAGAACAATCGATCGCCAGACGGTCTGGAGCGCGCGCTTACCGTGGAACTGGGCAAGCCCTCTGTTGTCGCCGTCAGCGCGCCGGGTGAGAAACGCTGGGGACATTATCAGTTTCCGCACATCGGTCGGCTGGACAACGGAACACTGGTTGTCAGCTATTCTGTTAATGCCGACAGCGTCATGAGCTACGGCGCGGCGCACCCGGCAGGCGTTTCGGGGGACGGCGGCAAGACTTGGCGCGCGACCAAGACCGGCGAAGTCGAAGCATCGGCAGTCGGCGCGATAGTCTTCCCGGATGGCGAGGAGATCAAGTTTCGGCGGGAGAAACCGCTGGATGCTACCAAGCTGAAGTTGCCGGCAAACCCAGTGCGGTACCGTGATCTCTGGACCCGTGAAGCCGACTGCTACCGGCTGGGCGATCTGCCGGAAGAATTGAGGCGGGTTAAAATGTTGCGATGCCTACCAGGAGAAAATGCCTGGCGCGAAGAATGGGCCGTGCTGGATGTTCCGGATCTGGTCGTACAGGTCTGGCGTCGGGAGGCCTCGGACAGCGGCTGGTCGGATCCGAACATCCTGGTGCAGCCGCATATTGCGACCGAGTTCTTTCACA
>CAILKC010000726.1 GCA_903834675.1 uncultured Victivallales bacterium
CGCGTACCGGCCGGATCGGAATGGGAACCGCGTCAACAAGTCTCATTCCGGTAGGTCCGGCCTCCAAGCCGGGGGCTCGGCTGAACCCTGAACCCTGTTTTCCTCATCCGCCGTCTCGCTCTCTGTCTCCTCCAGTCACCGTCTCGCCGTCTCGCCGTCTCGCCGTTTCCTGAACCCCAGGACCTGAGGTGTCACCACCTACGGAACTGACCTGCGCCCGCGCTTACTCCCGCCCATTGCGGCCGCGCCCGGGGCGGGGTATCGTTGGTTGCATGGCACCGAACGCAACCCAACCGCTGCCGGATGACCTCGCGCCGAAGACGCGGCTTCAGTTCCCGGACGGCGCCGTGCTGACCGTCGGGACCAGGCGGGACGAGGACAACCCGCTGCGCTACGACGTCAATGTGGGGTTCGTACCCGGAGCATCCTCGGAGCCCGGGATGACCGTGAGCCTCCTGGGGGTGCCAGATCGTGGCCGCCGATGGGTGACCACCCGCCGCGGAGACCACCGTGAACAGGAGCCGAGTTCAGACCATGCCGACCATCACCGTTCCGACCCGCGCCGTACCCGTTTTGGCCGAAGCCGATGTCGTGATCTGCGGTGGCGGGCCGGCCGGGATTGCCGCCGCCGCGAGTGCCGCGCGTCATGGGGCCCGCGTCATCCTGCTGGAGCGCTGGCCCAGCGTCGGCGGCCAGGCGACCAATGCCCTGGTCAACATCTGGCACACCAGCGACCGCACGAAACAGGTCATCTTCGGCTTCGTTCAGGAGGTCATCGAGCGCGCCGGACCCGTGGTGCGGCGCTTTGCTGACTACCCGAAGCGCCCGGAGACCCACGACTTCGATCCCGCCGGGATGCGGGTGGTGTTCCACGACCTCCTCGACCAGGCCGGGGTGCGTACGCTCTGCCACCTGGCGGCGGTCGAGTCGATCGTCGAAGGCGGCCGCATCCGCGGGGTGCTGGTCGACACCAAGCTCGGGCGCAAGGCGGTGCTCGGCACGATCATCATCGACGCCACCGGCGACGGCGACATCGCCGCCAACGCCGGGGTGCCCTTCGACGTCGGCCGACCCGAGGA
Source organism: uncultured Victivallales bacterium (assembly GCA_903834675.1). The sequence goes on from CAILKC010000726.1 coordinate 1,080, forward strand.
CGGCCGCGTCCAGGGCATGACCATGATGTTCCGCGTCCGCGGGGTGGATGCCGCCGCGGTGCGGGCGAACCCCGCCGAGGCCGACCGGGTGCTCAAGCTCATGCAGGACCTGCGCGCCAAGGGCGAGTTCCCGCCCTTCATGGACCTGGCAGCCGACTCGTACCTGCATCACCCGCGCGGTCCCGACGTCTCGTACAACATGTGCCCGGTGGCCGGCAATCCGCTGGACGAGGAGGAACTCACCCGGCTCTCGGTGACCGCTCGGCGGCAGGCGGTGCGCTACGTCGAGCTGTGGCGGCGCGAGATGCCGGGGTTCGGGCAGGCCGAGATCGAGCAGATGGGCTTCTGGCTGGGCGTGCGCGAGTCGCGCCGCAGCCGCGGCCTGAAGACCCTCGACGCCGCCATGGTCGCGGGGGCGGTCAAGCAGCCCGACGCCATCGGGCACGGCTTTTGGATGATCGACATCCATGACCCCAAGGGCTCCGGCTACACCACCTGGGAGCACCAGGACCGCCGCCTCATGCCGCCGGTCGGCGAGAGCTACCACATTCCGCTCGGTATGTGCCTGAATGCGCAGATACCGAATCTGGCCGTGGCCGGGCGCTGCGCTTCCAGCACTCACGAAGGGCTCGCCTCGGTACGCATCCAGACCCACTGCATGGCCATGGGTCAGGGCGTCGGGACGTGCGCCGCGCTCGCCCTGGGCGCGGGCGTTGACATGGCCGGCGTAGACCCCCGCAGACTGCAGTCCGTGCTCCGCAGTGACGGAGTGTACCTGGAAGACGTGCCGACGAGCCTCTGAGTTCGGAGAACAGGATTACCTGGAGATACACGCACCATGCCGACACACAGGACAGCCTGGACGTGCATCGCCGCCGTGGCGCTTGCCGGCGCCGTGGCCTGCAGCGCGCAGGGACCCGCCGCAACCGGCGCGGCAGAGACGAAAGCCGCCTTCGCCCTGGTCCGAGAAGGGACGGCTACCGCGACGATCATCACCGGCGCGACTCAATCCAAGACCACCGCGTTTGCGGTCGGGGAACTCAACGATCATATCGAGAAGATGACTGGCACACGTCTGTCGCTCGCCACCGACGCCGAGGCGGTCGCCGGGCCGCGCGTGCTGATCGGCGAAAGCGCCGCCACCCGGGCGCTGGGGCTGAGGAGCACCGACTTCCAGGATCAGGAATACCTAGTGCGGGCCACGCCGGACACGCTGGTCCTGATGGGCAAAGACGACGCGGACCCGCCGGCCGAAGTGGCGGCGGCGCAGAACGTGTGGGTTGAGGGCAAGTGGGGCCAGGCCCTGGCGTTCAACGGCCGCGACACGGTCTTCACAGTGGCAAGCCACGGTTTCGACGACAGCGAAGGCACGCTTGAGTGCTGGCTGCTGGTGGAGGACCAACCCGCGGGCAGCGGGGCCATCCTGCGCCTGACCCGGAACAACGACCACGTGATCCTGCTGCGCGAGGATAAGCGTGTCCGCTACCGTTCCATTGCCGCCGGCAAGGAGAGCTTCGTGGTGTCCGCAGACCTCGCCCCCGGCTGGCACCACGTGATGGCCACGCACAGCGCCAGCGCAAAGCGGATCGAACTGCTTGTCGACGGCCAGTCCCAGGGGACCGCACCCTACGACAAGACCGCCGTCGCGGACGCCACACTGTATCTCGGCGGCTTCGTCGTTGGGTTCCAAGATGCGGTCTGGACGCCGCTGCGCGGCACGGTCGATGAGATCCGCGTTTCCCGCACGGTCCGGCCGCCCGGCGTTCCTGGCGGCCCCTTCCCCGCGGATGCCGACACCACGCTGCTGCTGCACTGCGACGAGGGCAGCGGCGCACCTGCAGGAACCATCCGCAACACGGACCCCGTGCAGGTGGCCAGCCTGCCGGGCCCGTTCGGCAACCTCGGCACGCTCCACGCCGTCTACGATGTCCTCGAACGCGATTGCGGGGTGCGCTGGTATGCCCCGGGCGATCTGGGCATCGTGTTCGACCGCCGTGCCGATCTCGTGGTGGCACCCGGCGAACGCCGCCGCGCGCCCGCCATGAGCTACCGGGAGATCAGTGGCGCTTGGCATGCAGAACCCGCGATCCGCTCCACGCCGACGTACACGCGGTACGAAAAGACGCTCTGGTCGCTGCGCCTGCGGGCCGGCGGTGAGTACGTCATGCAGGGCACGCATTCCTTCTACGGCTTCCGTGACCGGTTCTCGCAACGCTACGGCCGAAACCCGGCCGGGCTCGAGGCCGACCGGCCCGAGTTCTTTGCCCAGGGGCTGACCGAGGAGCAGATGAGCGCCCCGCCCGTACCCGGCGGCCAACCGAACCTGTGTTACTCGAGCGCGGCCCTGGTCGAGCAGGTAGTCAAGGACGCCCGCGACTACTTCGACGGCAAGGGGTTGAAGCCCGGATATGTGGCCAGGGGCAAGTACTTCGCCTTGGGCGCCATGGACATGGCACCCTACTGCCAGTGCGCCGACTGCAGGGCGGCCGTGCGCGAACCCAGAGACGCCGTGGACCGCGGCTACCGCAGCGACTACTGGTTCGGCTTCGTCAATCGTATCGCCCGCGAACTCCGCAAGACCCATCCCGAGGCGATCGTCGCGACGCTCGCCTATCACGACTACGCCGAGCCGCCGAGTTTCCCGCTGGAGCCGAACGTCGCCGTGACCTTCTGCGCGCTCGGCCCCTCGATGTGGTGGGACCCCGCCCGCCGCGGGCGCGACCGGCGCGCCTTTGACCAGGGCTGGGGCGCCAATGGCAGGGACCATGCCTTCCCACTCTACGGCTGGCTCTACTACCTGGGCGGCATGATGGGGCAGACCGACTCCGACTACCCCGAGGCCTGCGCCTTCCGGGTCCCGGAGTTCATGCGGAAACTCCACGCCGCCGGCATGCGCGGGCTCTACCTCGAGCAGGCCTCGGAATTCGGGTGGAGCTTTCTTCTCAGCCAACTGGAACTCTATCTGACCCTGAAGCTGGCGGACGATCCGGGTTTGGACGGCGCCGCGCTCATCGACGAGTTCTTCACCCGGTACTACGGGGAAGCCGGGCCGATGCTCAAACAACTGTACTCGGAGATGGAGGCAGCCAAGTTCGATCTGGCGAACTACCCGGACGAGGTGCGCCGCGGTGACCAGTACCACCTGTTGAGCCGCCAGATCGCCTATGGACTCCTGCTCACCGACGAACGTGTGCAGCGCTGGAGCGCCCTGATGGACGCGGCCCTGGCCGCCGCGCCGGGCGTCCACAAGGCACGCCTTCTGCAGTACAAGGCCTGTGTGTGGGACCGCATGCTCGCGAGTCGAACCGCGTACCTGGCGCAGGCCGGCACAGGCCCCGTCCCCAATACCCCCGTCCCGCCCGTTCTGGTCAGCGCCATCGCCGATCCGTTCGAGGACGCCACAAGCCTGGCACGGTGGACCTTGGTGGAACCCGGCGAACGGACGCTTGCCGGCGGGACGGTGACGGCGTTCGCAGGCAACGACTGCCTGAAGGTGATTCCAAACCACATCGTGCAGGGGAAGACGCGAACCATCCTCCAGTCCAGGGAACGGATGCCGGTGAGGATGGGCCAGACGGTGACCCTGTCCTGCGTGGCGCGCGGCGCGGCAGAGACAACCGGTGGCTACCTGATCCTGGACTGCTTTGACGCCGCGGGGAAGCTGCTCAAGGCGGTCTGGAAGCCGGTGGCGGCGAGTTCCGCCTGGACCCCGGCGGCATACGATGTCGTGCTCGAAGCTAAAGCCGTCGAAGGGGAGGGCCTTTCCATGGTGGGCTTGCGCATCCTCTGTGCCGGCGCCGACGCCTGGTATCTCGATGACATCCGCGTATCCGTAAAGGAGCCGTGAGGTGAGCGTGAACCGCATCCTGCCCGTGATCTGCCAAGCCCATCCGGACCCGGTGGGGCTGTGGCCCTGGCGCGACGGCGTTACCGAGGGGCTGACCACGCCGCAGAGCGCTGTGGACGGGCCTGCCGCTGGCCTTCTCACCCCCGCCGAGCAGAGGCTCGACAGCGCGCCTCCGGCCGACCCATAAGAGCAACCAGCGTAAGCAGGAACTGCCCGCAATGACACCGCAACAGGACGTCACGCGGCTGCGCGAACTGGCCGGCCAGGTCAGGGACGCGGCCGCGCATCCGAAGTACCGCGAACGTATCCGGCTGTGGACCGACCATAACAGCCTGAGGCGGACTCGCCCCCTGGTAGTGGTTGGCTGTGGGCGGTACGCTGCCTACGAGTATGAACTGATCCAGTACCAATGCGTGGAGCCCCTATGGCGCGACATAGAGTTCCAGCTTCGGCACAAACTGTTCAAGGACTGGGTTGACGACGACTCGATCCTGCAGCCCTGGGTAAGTGTGCGTGCCGTCTTCACCGATCCGGGCTGGGGCATTCAAGCCGGTCACACGGCCAGCAGTCTGGGCAAGGCGGGAGCCTACAAGCTCGCGGCAAAACCGGCCATCACCCCCGCGGATGTCATTGGCGCGACCCTGCGGAAACCGCGCCACACCATCGACGCCGTCGCGACCGGGGCCAGGGTCGAACGGGTTCGGGAAGCGATCGGCGATATCATCCCCGTGCATGAAGACCGCACCACGCCCTACATTGGATTTGCCGCTGATCTCTCCTACACCCTGGGGCAGTTCATCGGCATCGAACGGTTGATGATGGCCATGTACGACCATCCGGAATGGCTGCACGAGCTGCTGGCGTTCCTGCGCGACGGCGTCCTCGACGCGCAGGCGGAATGCGAGGCAGCGGGTGATTTCACCGCACTCAGTCAGCATAATCAGGTCGAGCCTTACGCCCATGAAACGGTGGCGCCGTCCCCCCAAGGCGGCTCCGTGCGGCGCCGTCAGTTGTGGGGTTTCTTCGCCGCCCAGGAATACGCGGGCATCTCCCCCGCCATGCACGAGGAATTCCTTTACCGCTATCAGTTGCCGATCATGCAGAAATGCGGCCTGGTCGCCTACGGCTGTTGCGAGGGCCTCACGCAGAAGATCAACATGCTGCGCCCCTTGGAGAATCTGCGCCGGATCGCCGTGACCCCCTGGGCCGATGTTGCCGCCTGCGCCCGCCAGATCGAGGACAAGTACGTCCTCTCCTGGCGTCCCAATCCGGCGGCGATGGTTTGCAGCGGCTTTGATCCGGAAACCACCCGGAAGGCGTTGCGGGCTGGACTGGAGGCCACCGCTGGCTGCCACATGGACATCCTGCTCAAAGACATCCAGACCGTCCAGGGGGAGCCGGAGCGGCTGAGGCAGTGGGCCCGTCTGGCCAGGGAACTGGTGGAAGGAGCATAGCGGTGCTGACCATGACATCTCGTGAACGGCTTCACCGACTCTACTTCCACGAGGCGATGGACCGGCCGGCGGTGATCATCCGCTGGTGGGGCTTCCGCGACGACCGCTCCTACGACGAGCTGTTCCGGCTGATGACCGAGAAGGCCGACTGGGTCGAGCCCTGGAGTGCCGGGGGGCTGGTCCGCGAGGCGCCGTTCGCGACGGCCGGGCCGGCCGTCGCTGGGGGCGGCAGGCAGTATCCGCTGCACGATGCGGCGGATGCGGAGCGCTACCTGGCTCGACCGGTGCCGGAGATTGGCGGGGACCTGGCGGCGTACTTCCGGCTGCGGGAGCAGGTCGGCGAGCGCGGCATCGTCCTGGCGCACCTGGGCAACAACCCCGGCGGCGAGGTGGCGGGCTTGTTCGGTTCGGAGCAGTTCGCGCTGCTCTCCATCTTGGAGCGCGACCTGCTCCACCGCCTCCTGCAACGCGAGCTCGACACCAAGCTGCGGCTCGTCGACTTCCTGATCCGCCAGGGCGTCGGACCGTACTTCAACCTCTGCGGGCAGGAGATGATCGCGCCGCCGCTGCACGGTCGCGTGGACTTCTTCGACTTCAATGTGCGCTACGACCAGCCGATCGCCGCGCGCCTCCACGCGGCCGGCGGGCGTCTGAATGTACACTGCCATGGTCGGCTCAAGGCGGTGGCAGACGGCTTTCCGGAGATCGGCGCGGATGTCCTGCACTGTTTCGAGGCGCCCCCCATGGGCGATATCACGCCCGCCGAGGTCAAAGCCGCCTGGCGCGGCCGGATTGCGCTCGAAGGCAATATCCAGATCGCGGACATGTATGAGAAGCCGCCCGAGGACATCCGCGCCCAGGTCGAGGCGCTGATCCGCGCCGGGTTCGACGACGGCCGCGGGCTGGCCATCAGCCCTACGGCATCGCCGTTCATGTCCGGCCGCGGCCGGGACTGCTATCCCCAGTACGCCGCCATGGTGGCGGCGGTGCAGGTGTTCGGGACCAGAGGAGCATGACGACGATGGCGGACTCGAGACCGGCCAGCCAGCCGACCGCAGGGCTCTTGGGCGGCGCACGCCTGCAGCTCGGCGAGCCGCGGTTCAGCGACGGCCGTGGGGCCGAGGCCGCGCTCGCGCCGGCTGCCGGTGCATGCGGCGGTTTCGCCGGAGTTGCGGCGTCCGCCGCCGCCGGCATCACGCTGGCCTGTTCCAGCACCTCCGACGCGGAGGGGACGACACTGACCGCCACGTTCAGCGCCGCCAGCCCGCGACGGGGCGTACAGGCGGTCCTGCCGCTGCTGTTGGACCTGGACTGGCGGAGTTACGTCATCGCCCCCGGCGCGATGTACAGCGGCAACCGTTTCCTGGTCTCGCCGCAGCCCTACTGCCCGTACCTGCTGACCGAAGGGGTGACGCCCGACGGGCCCATCGTCCAGGCCGACGTGCCGCGGCTGACGGCCGACACCGGCTATCGTGCGGAGTTCGCGGCCAATGCCTTTGCCCTTCCCGCGGTGGGCGTCTACGACCCTGCCCGGGGCCAGGGGGTCATCGTCGGCGTCCAGGTCTACGGCGCCTGGGGTGTGACGGGCGTCAACCTGGTCACGCTGCCGGGCGAGCCGGTGCGGGTGGAGATCTGCCTGCCGGTGATGCGTAAGCGCCGCTACCGCTTCTGCGACTGGGTCGAGGTCACCGACGAGCCCGGCATGACCCTGGAACCGGGAGCCCCGATGCGTTGCGAACTCCGCATCATTCCGGTGGCGGCCGAGTCCATCCCCGCGTTTGTCAGCCGGGTCGCGGAATATGGTCACGCGCGCCGCGGCCGGGAGGCGCGCCGGCCGAGTCTGTCGTTCGCCGCGGCGGCGGAACGGATCGAGGCCAAGCTGGACGCGCACAACTGGAACGAGCGCAACGGGTACTACCAGAGCCAGATGGGGGAGAAGGGCTGGATCCTGCAGACCGGCTGGGTCGGCGGTGGCGTCACCCTGCTCGCCATGGCCATGTCCGAGCACCCCGAGCGTCGGCGGCGCGCGGTCCGCATGCTCGACACGATCTGCCGCGGGGCCGTTTCGCCCAGCGGCTATTTCCACGGCCTGCACGATGGCGAGCGCTGGCGCAGCTTCGGCGTGAAGCGCCCCGGCTGCCGCGCCTTCTCCCTCATCCGCCGTTCGCTGGAATGCACCCGCGACGTGCTGAAAACCATCGAGTTGCTGCGCTCACGCGGCGACCCCGTCGAGCCCGCCTGGGAAGAGGCGGCCAGGCGCAATCTCGACGCCATGGTGGACACGGCGACGCGCTTCGGTCACCTCGGTTACACCGTGGACCGCGACCGCGGGGACGTGCTCTGGGGCAACAGTGCCTGCGGCGCCTTCGGCATCGAACCGCTGGTCCGCGGTGCCGCCTGGTTCAGCGAACCGCGGTACCTGCAGACCGCTCGCCGGCTCGCCGACTACTACGTCACCCATTTCCTGAACAAAGGCTACACCTGCGGCGGCGTGGGCGATGCGCTGATGGCGGTCGACAGCGAAAGCAGCTACGCGCTGTTGGCGGGAATGGTTCACCTGCACGCGGCGACCCACGATCCGCAGCACCTCGAATGGGCGCGCCAGGCGGCGGACCTCTTCGCCACCTGGGTCTTGTGCTACGACGCCCATCTGCCGCCGGACTCGCCGCTCGGAAGACTCGGCATCCAGCCGCGCGGGGCCGTTTTCGCTAACACCCAGAACCAGCACGGCGCACCGGGCATCTGCACCGCTTCGGGGCGCGAGCTGCTGACGCTTTCTCAAGCCACGGGTGAGGAGCGCTACCTGCGCCTGTTCGAGGACATCGCCGGTTGCCTGCCGCAGATGGTCGTGCGGCCGGGGCAGGAGGAGGTCTGGGGCGATCTGCCGCCGGGCAGCATCAGCGAACGCCTGATGACCATGGACGGCATGGCCCCCTGCGGCCACACCGCACGGCTCAGCACCTGGTCCGAAATCGCCCTGCTGTTGACCCTTCGCGAAGCGCCGGAGGTCGCCCGCCTGGCCGTTTTCCAGGAGTCAGACGAATCGGCCGACAGTGCCGGGGCATCCTCCGGGCCGACGGCGGACCACCGTGACGCCGATCCGTTGAGCCGAGGCCGTGGCGTTGCCGACGGCGACACAGAGGCCCCCGCTCCCAGGAGGCAGAAATGAGCATCCGGAAGACGACGGTGTGTCTGGCGCTGGCTCTGGCCGGCAGTGGGTGTGTGAGCCCAAACCGCGACCTGGCGACGGGCGCGAGTCAGCTCCGTAGGTGGTGACTACTCAGAAGCTGTGAAGCAATCGGGGTCGGAATCGGGGTCGGAATCGTGCCTGGCTGAACCACGTAAAGTGGATTGCGGACGGCATCTCCATTCCGCCTCGCGCCAGACGGGCGCCAGGCGTGGAGCAGCGGTCGGCCCGACCGTCCTCCAGCAGCGCCGACCACCCCTGAACCGACCTGCGCCCCGCCGTGCCGGGCAGAAGCCCCTACGGAACTGACCTGCGCCCACCTGTACACGGTCGAAGCCGGGGACACGGTCAGCCGTCTCACCATGACCGTGCATCGCGGGGAGGTGGCCGACACCCAGCCGGCGGTCACCGGGGTGGCCGCGGCGGCGGCATCACGGGGGCTATTGCGCCGTTGGTTCCGAGGCCCAAAGGGTCGGCATCCCTCAGCCCAGGCCAGCGGCCTGGGTATGATGGGGTAGGGTTGGTGCGGCCTGAAGGGTCGCGATAGCGGGAGCCACGTCATGCCACCATCACTGTGCGGTACATCGAAGGTCAGGTCAAACACCACCGGCGCGTCTGGTTTCAGGAAGGATTCCGCGTCTTTCTGGAGCGCTAGCATATATGCATAGCGCAAGTGATGAATCTGTAAAGACTTCCCAGCCATGTAGATAGGCTATGCATACAGGCTCCATTACAAGGCCTTATACGGGTTCCATGCCCCCTATATGCCACCCTAGAGATAATACTAGGAATACTAGTAACTTGCTAGGCTTTTTTCGCCTTTTCGTAGGCGTGTACGGAACCCCACATGTGAGTTTCTGTGTATGTGACCCTACAAACCCTACAAACCCAACAAACCGGCCCCGACAGGCACGTTTTAGCCTCAAAGCCCCCCAACTGGCTGGGGTCAGGAAGCAACCCTACACACTCCAACAAACCCAACACACTGAATGCTACTGGTCTGGTGTCCTTCAGTTTGTTGGGTTGTGTTGGGTTTGTAGGGTTGGGTTTTCGGCGCGCTCGCCCCTGGCCAGAAACGCCAAGCCCCGGCCATGGGCGCCGGGGCGATGGTGACGGCGGGCGGCGGGTCAGAGCATCGTTACTCGAGACGAGTCAGCACCGCCTCGCGCGCGCGTGGACCTCGGCAAACCTGAGCAATCTGGCCCGTCTACGTCGTCACCCGGTCAACGCTTTCCATGATCGCGGTGCGCGACGGACACGAGGTGTAGGCCCTCACCAGGCCGTCTAGGCGGTGCGCGATGGCGCGGATTTGCTCGACCTTGCGTTGGGAGATTCCCAGGGCGGCGGCGGTGGCTTCTGCTGTCCGTCCGGTAATGCCGCAAGGTTGCGGCATTTCTCCCTGTGCCGGGCGTCCTACCGCCTTCCTCTTGTCCAGCTCCGCCACGCAGCGCACCAGTTCCGCGTCC
>CAILKC010000727.1 GCA_903834675.1 uncultured Victivallales bacterium
CTCGGACACTGCGTCCCCCCTGGTCTCTCGACCCACCACGGCGGGCAGGCCATCGACCCTCTGCGGTTCTCAGACAAGCGAACCCCTACGGAGCTGACATGCGCCCAAGGCCAGACAAGGCGGGTTCGTTTCTGCCAGGCTCACACCACCTCGGTCGTGCCGTTGGCCTGACTGCGCAGGGCCGCCGTGAACAGCCGGTGCGTCCAAGCCGCCTCGGCCGGGGTCACGCAGGCGGCAAAACGGCTGAGCGGTTTGCCGTGGTGCAGCTCGTGGAGGAAGGCGGCCCACATCTGCTGGATGCAGTCGGTGAAGCCGAACTCGAAGATGCCACCCGTAATGCCTTTGAAGGCCGCCTCCCAGCCCATGTCTAGGTGCTGCCAGGCCTGGTCGGCCCCGGGTTGGTAGCTGAACAGCTCAAGCCGGCGCGGGTTCGTGCTCGACCAGCGGCCGCAGGCGCGGGTGCCTTTGACCTCGAAGTACCAGGTGTCCGTTTCCCCGGGCGCGATACGCTGGGTCTTGATGGTCAGCGGAAAGGGCCTGCCCGTGAGCGGGTCCACGGCTTCGCACAGCAGCACGCCGTTATCCCAGGTGCGGCAGGGCACCATCCTGCCCTGTTTGTCGGGGCGCTCGGTGACGATCTTGGAGAGGATGGCGCGGACATTCCGCGGCTGCCAACCGGCCTTGAGGGGCATGTGACAAGGATGCATGCCCAAGTCGCCCAGGCAGCCGTATTCGCCGTTGATCTCGACGATGCGCTTCCAGTTGATCGGCTTGGTCGGGTTGAGGTCCGACGAATGCAGGAACCCCGAGTTGACCTCCAGCAGGGTCCCGAAGGCATCGGCGTCGATCATCCGCCCCAGGCGCTGCATGGGGGGGAAGAAGGGGAACTCGCTGCTGCAACGTACAAACACCTCCGGGTGCTCGGCCAGGCAGGCGTTGATCTGCTCATTCGCGGCCCGGTCGATGCCGAAGGGCTTCTCGCCGAGCAGATGCTTGCCGGCGCGGATGATGTCACAGTACAGTGACGCATGCAGGTTGTGGGGCACGGCACAGTAGACGCAATCCACCGCGTTGCTGGCCAGCAGTTCGCGGTAATCATGGGTCGCCAGCTGAATGCTGGAAAAGTTCGAGGTGAACCACTCGAGCATGGGGGCGCTGACATCGCAGACCGCGGTGATCTCGGGCCGGAACTCGACCTCGGTCAGATGGCACCAGCGCGCCACCGCGCTGCCGAATTCGCGCCCCATCAGCCCGCAACCGATGATCCCAAAGCGGTAGGTCTTCACCCGTACACCTCCTCGATGGTCTGCCGTGTCACACTCAGCCAACGGTGCAGGCGCTCAGGTTCGTGCTGGACCGTTTCCACGTCCTTGAGCGTGATGTCGGCATGGCAGTTATACTCACTGCAGGCGGCCAGGTCCTGCCGCAGGATGCGCCGTACCCGCGCCTCGTCCCAACTGTACCCCACCATGTCCGAGGGGCTGGGACGATAGCTGAAGACATAGTCGTCACGGATCTGCTCGGCGCAACGCCGCACGTTGGCCATGGGCGAGACCGCGATGCGGCGCAGATTGGGAATCTGGCGCAGCACGTCGATCTTGCCGGTGAGGTCCTCGCAGCAGCCGTAGGCGCTCAGGCCAAACTCGCGCATGATCGGAATCTGGTAGCGCAGCATGAACTCCTCAAATTTGGCCGGCCCGACCACGGCAAACTCCTGCGACGCGCAGAAACACCACAACTGCCGCCGCGGCGTCGGCACGCCGGTGGCCGCCGGGTCCGCCAGCTCGAGACTGTAGGCCATGGCCTGATTGTAGTGACTGAGCCGCGACCAGTCACCGGCTTCCTCGGCCTCGCGATGGGTGGTCAAAATCCCGTCGCGCATGGCGGCGAGCAGGCGCTGCAGCCACTCCGGCCGGTCCATCATGTCCCACATGATCTGCTCCAGCCCGCGCAACTGCGCCAGCAGCGTGGAGATGTCCCCGGTAAAATTCAGATAGGCCGGCGAACGGTCCACCACCACCGGGATGAGGTCCCCGACCGCCTCCTGCAACCGTCCCACCATCTCTCGCGTCTGCGCTTCGTCGATGCGGTGATGCGGGCGCGCCAGCCGGTCGAGATCCTCCAGTGTCTTGATGGGCGGGTCGCAGACCCCGGCGCAGCCCTGCGTGCGTCCGGTCCAGTGCAGCGGTAGCCCCCACAGCCCCTGCGTCGGCGTGATCTTCACCGCCGGCACCGGCAGCCACGGCTCGAAGATCGAATCGTCCTGGAGTGAGGCCCAGAACAAGCGACTGCGAAACCAGTCCTCCCAGCGCCGAAAAAGGGGATCGGTGCAGCGGCAGGACGATTCCGGGATCTCGTGCCAGGCAAAGGCGCGGACGTAGATCAGCGGGCGCGTCCGTTGCAGACTGTTGTGGCGACGCCACAGGTCCCGGCGGTGATCCTGGATGGGATCGCAGCAGACGTCCATATAGCGCTGTGCCAAGTGGCGCAGAAGAGCCAGATCATTCTCCATGGGCGCTCAGTCTCCGAACGGTGGCACGGACCTTTTGGCGGGCAGCGGGGGTCGCCCCATAACGTGGATCGCGAGGCCGAGTTTTCCACCCGGCTGGCGAGTGTCGATGGGCGTTGGCCAGAGGGCGCCGTCGGCACTAAGGTACAGGCGTGGGTGTGTTCGTTGCCACTGCCTGGGGAAGCAGATCGCCATGGATGACGCAAGCCGTGTAGCGACCGCCGCTGAACGCTCCTCTCCGGAGGCCCAGCGGGACGCCGCCGGTCAGGCCGCAGCACGGCCGCCCAGCCAACACCGCTCGTCAAGCCCCCGCTCACACCGGCCGCGGTTCACCGCGGAACACCTCGAGTCGAGGCAGCAGCGGCGACGCCTGCTGCGTCAGGCCATGGTGGCGGCCATCGTGATCCTCGGCCTGACCACCGGGCTGCTCGGGACTCTCCTGCTGCGGACCACCAGGGCGCTGAACACCACGCGGGACGCACTCAAGGGTGAAGTCCTGACGGAGCGGCGCAATGCGGCGCAGAGCGCGGCGGAAGCGCGGCGGCTGGAGGCGCAGGTACGGGATTTGGTCAGCGGCCGGTTGCCCAAGCAACTGCTGGAGATGGTGACTGACACCCTGATCGGTCTTGAACCAGCCCCCCTGCGCAGCATTCTCTTCACCCAGACCGGCACCGCCGAACGCCCCGGCTATGAATACAGGCTGATCTGCAAGAACGCCGGACCGGAGCGCTTTCAACCACGGCTCCGCATTCTGCTGTTCAACGAGACGGGGATCCAGACGGGTTCAGCCGATCTCGGAGACAGCGCCGACGCGACTCGGATGGGGGCCGCGGGCATGGCGGTGGGGGAGAGTGGCTCGTTCTCTGGACGCATCACGCTGGAGTTCGACGACACGCCGAAGTATTTCATCATCCTCAGCCTCGATCGTGACGGGCGACTCCCACGCCTGTCCCGCTGAGAAGCTGTTTGGAGCCCGCGCTGCCCAAGCCCGGACCGGGCGGGTTCGCGGTATCCGTCGTCTCCAGGCAGACCGCGGCGCGGGCCCCGTGGTTCGGCGCGGGCCCCAACCGGTCACCACGGCAGGGTCGGGTTGGGGCGCTCTGGCGTTCTACCCCGCGTCAGTATCTGGCGGAACTCCCGCGCCGAACCGGCCTCCTGGCAGAGACGCTCCAAGGCGCCCCCGTCCTGAACCGGCACGCCTTGGCGCGCGGCATCCCGCGCGGTGGATAGAGCCCCCGCCGCGGGCAGAGCGACAGGCGGCGGCAACGGGGCTTGCTCGGCGGCCGGCGGCGGCGGCGGCAACGCCCCGGCGACCGAGGCCCGGTCGGCCGAGTCCGGCCGGAGGGCCGCGAGACGCGCCTGCATGATCTCGGCCAGACCGAGCGCTTCCAGCAGATTGCGGCTGGCGACCTCCAGGCGTGGCTCCAAGCGCAGGGCTTCGCGTAGCGCTGCCTGCGCCCGGGCAAGGGCAGCCAGCGCGACGCTGGGCTGATGCGCCCCACGCTCCTGCGCTTCCCCGATGGCCAGGGCTCCAAGGTTGTTCAGACAGCGAGCGCGGACATCCTGAGCGCCGCCGGGCAACGCCAGGGCGCGGAGGTAGGTGCGTTGCGCCTCGTCCACCTGCCCACTCTCATGCAGCGCCAGCGCCAGATTGTAGAGACAACGGGGAAGATCGTGGCCCGGGGCCTGCAGGCTGGCGGCGCGCAACCCCGCGAGCCGGGCGGGGTCGGCCGCCGCGCCGGGGTCAGCCACCGCGCGGGCCGCCAGACACACCACCCACAGCACGGCCAACCTGGCGCCCAGACTCCGAACCGTGCCGGACGCCGAGCGGCTCCGCGACCCCTCGGGAAGGGCCAGACGCAGGATCAACAGCAGCAGCGCCAGTCCCAAAGGCCACTGAAAACGCTCCTCGCGCTGGACGGTCACCGCGGGCGCCGTCCGGGCTGCCAGGCGCGCTTCGATGAAGCGTACCGCCTCTGCCATCCCGGCCTCGGACGACGCGGCTTCTAGGGCGAGGCCGCCAGCCGAGCGGGCCAGGGCGCGCATGGCCTCGGGCCGCGCCGCCGTCAGCGCGGTTCGACCGTCGCGCGGGTCCGTCACCACTTCGCCAGGCGCGCGACCCGGCACCGGCACCGGAATGCTGCCGCCGACCGTCAGCGTCAGCAGATCAAACCCGCCCCGGCGGCGCTGGTTGAGCCCCGCCCCCGGATCACGATCATGATATTCGCCGTCCGTCGCCAGCACCAGAACGCCACCGCCAGCGCGTTCCAGAACCCTGCCACCCAGCTCCAACGCCGGGCCCAGTTCCGAGCCCTCCCGAGCTGGCGTCGCGGCGGGGACATCGGCCAGCAAGTCGCGGAAAATGGCGTGGTCTTCGGTGGGTGGACAGAGCACCTGCGCCTCCCCGGCAAAGACGATCAGTCCCAGTCGGCAGCCGGGCAGTTGCGCCGCCAGCGCCGCGGCCCATTGCGTCGCCAGCGCCAGGCGAGACGGCGAGGCGTCCGTGGCGCGCATGCTCGCCGAGCCGTCAAGGGCCAGCACCACGGCGCCGCCGAGGTCCGACTCAACCCGCACCGTGCCGCCCTGCGGCCGGGCCAGGGCAACGAGCACCAGCGCCCACGTCCCCAGCAGCGCCAGGGCGCGCCCGCGCCGGGTGGGCAAGGCCGCCCTCAGCCAGGACTCCGCCCCCACGCCGAGCCACTGCGCCAAGGCTTGCCGACGACGCCGGGCGGCCTGCCAGCCCAGCACGCCCAGCAGCGGGCCCAGCACCGCCGCCGTCAGCAGAACTTGGTTGGGCCACACCCAATGCATCGCTTACGACCTCTCATGCCAGCGGGCCGACTCGTTCCGAGCGGCCCGGAATGACCCACCCCAGGGCTGTTTCAAGAAACGACCGCCGTCGTACCGCCGGCAGTGAAAGCGGCGTCGACGGGCCGCGGACGCGGCCCTCTGCCGCACGCAGTCCATATCGCGCGTCGCCCATGTGGCGCGTGGCAAAGTCGCCGACGGCGACCGCGACACCGCTTTGGCTTGGCGCCTGTGCCATGCCTGACGGCGGGTGTTCTCGCGCAACCCGATACGGCAGACAGACCACGGGGTGTTGCGACGCCCAGCCCGGTTTCTTGAAACAGCCATGTGACCCACCCTGTCAGCGGTTGAAAACTGGCCCCTCGCTGGCTACATTTCCTGCTCTTGTTTGAACCGAAAGAAGCACACCCGAAACGGTGCGACGGCAGCCGGTACGCCAGGACTCCGGCCAGCGGAGAGGACCGTGCAATGGCAACATACTACGGCTATGGATCACTGCCTACGCTTATTCCTGAACGGCCGCCGCTGCTGATGGTGGACCGCCTGGAGATCGCGACGGACGGCGCCTCTGCGGTAGGCGTCAAGGTCGTCAGCATTGACGAGGATTACTTTCAGGGGCATTTCCCGGGCAACCCGATCATGCCCGGCGTCTTGCAGGTGGCGGCCATGTGCCAGCTCAGCGAGGCCTTGTTGCGCAGCCGCGGCGGCAGCGGCATCCCGCATCTTGCCAGCCTGAAACGGGTGAAGTTCCGGCGCCCGGTCATCCCCGGCGATGTCCTGCGTATCGAGACCGTCCTGGCCGCGTCCGACGGGAACTCCTGGACCTTCGAGGCCAAGACCATGGTGCGTGGCGAAGCCGCCAGTTCGGGGACGCTGACGCTAACTCTGATGGACCCGGCCACGGCCTTTGCGCCGCCGCCGGTCGTGGATCCGCCCTTGCCGGAGGCTCTGGCGGGCACCGCCGCCGCCATTCCCACCATCCTGAGCATGATTCCGCATCGTTACCCGTTTCTGCTGGTGGATCGCCTGGCGCTGATTGAGGGTGGGCGGGCGGTCGGGATCAAGAATGTCACCGGCAACGAAGCCCTGTTCCGCGGCCTGGCGCAACCCGCTTTTCCCGGCTTCTTGCAGATTGAGGCCGCGGCGCAGACGGCCTGTGCCCGCGCCCTGCAAATGCCAGAGAACCAAGGCAAACTGGGGTACTTCATGAGCGTGGATGAGGCCACCTTCAAGGAGGTGGTCCAGCCGGGGGACCAGCTCGTGATGGACGTCACCATGCACATGCGCGGTCGCTTCGGGGTCGCTTCAGCCGTCCTCTCCGTGGCCGGCCGGACCGTCACCGAGACCGCTATGAAGTTCGCCATCGTCGACCGCCCCGAGGCGGTCTGAATCGGGCTGAGGGAGCCGCTGACCATGATCGACATCAAAGTCCTGCGCGAAAACCCGCAACACGTCGCCGAGAACTGCCAACGCCGCGGTTGCACCGTTGATATCGGGGCGCTGCACCAGCTCGACCAGGACTACCTGCGCCTGATCCGCGAGGTTGAAGACCTGCGCGCCGAGCGCAACCGCCTCAGCAGCCAATGCAAGGACAACCCGGCGGCGAGAGAGAGCGTCCGCGAGATGAAACAGGTGCTGGCGGACAAGGAGTCGCGCCAGGAAGAGCTGCGCCTGGCCATTGACGCGCAGTTGGCCTGGCTGCCGAACTTCCTCGCCGCTGACGTCCCCGCCGGCGGCAGCGACGCCGACAACCAGCCGCTGCGCTTGGTGGGCGAAAAGCCGGTTTTCGACTTCGAGCCTCTGGACCACCAGGCCCTCGGCGACCTGCTCGGCGTCATCGACACCGCCCGCGGCGCCAAGGTGGCCCAGGCCGGCTTCTACTACTGGGTCGGTCGCGGCGCACAGCTTGCCAGCGCCATGTTCTTCTGGGCCCAGAAGGAACTCGCGGAGCGCGGCTTCACCCCGTTCATGTCCCCCTGCGTGGCCAAGGAGCGCACCCTCTTCGGCACCGGTTACCTGCCGTTTTTCGCGGACCAGACCTACCGACTGGCCAACGAGGACCTGGCCCTCATCGGCACCAGCGAGCAGACCCTCGTCGCCTACCACACCGACGAGACGCTCGAGGCGGCCAGCCTGCCACGCTGCTACACCTCGTTCACCCCCTGTTTCCGCACCGAAGCCGGCAGCTACGGCAAGCAGGCCCGCGGCATTTTCCGGGTGCATCAGTTCCACAAGGTTGAGCAGATCGTCTTCTGCCTGCCGGAGGAGTCGCCCAAGTACCACGACCTCTGTCAGCAGAACGAGGAGTACCTGCTGCAGCGGCTGGGCCTACCCTACCGCGTGGTGGCGGTCTGCGTCGGCGACATGGGCGCCCCCGGCTTCAAGAAGTACGACATCGAAGCCTGGTTCGCCGGCTATGGCGCTTACCGCGAGGTGACCTCCAACACCAACCTCACCGACTTCCAGGCCCGGCGGCTCAACATCCGCTTCAAGGACACCGACGGCCGCAAGGGCTTTGTCCACACCATCTCGGCCACGGGCGTCACCGACCGCGTGGTCTGCGCCATCCTGGAGACCTTCCAGCAGAAGGACGGTTCCGTCATCGTGCCCGAGGTGCTGCGCCCCTACACCGGCTTTGACCGCATCGCCCCTCCCGGCGCCTGACCCGGCGTGGCGGCGCGCGCCCTATGGCAACGCCCACAGTCCATATCGCCCGAAACCAGAACTACGGCTGCATCCAGTGCGGCCAGTGCTGTCGGCGTTTCCATGTCCGGCTCACCGAGGCCGAGGTGACGCGACTGCAGGCGCTCGACTGGGGCGCTGAGCCCGACGTACCGCGCGACTTCACCCACCGCCTGGGCGGCCACACCTATTTCCAGCGCCGGGCCGACGGGGGCTGCGTCTTTCTGGACGGGCAGACGGGGGCCTGCCGCATGCACGCGCGCTTTGGCTTCGATGTCAAGGCCCTCACCTGCCGCGGCTACCCTCACAACCTCGCCTCGACCTGGCGGGACGAGGTCGCCGTGGTCGCCCGCCTGGACTGCCCCGCAGTACAGCAGCACGCCGGCAAGCCGCTGGAGGCGAACCGCCGTCAGATCGAGCATCTGGTCGAGGAACTCGGCACCCGCGGCAGCTTCACTGTACGGCAGTTGGAGGGGCTGAATCGGGAGACCGTGAAACGGCTTACCCGGGTGCTGGTGGGCCTCATCGAGGAGCACGGCAAGCGCTCGCCTGGCGCGCTCGCCTACACGTTGTTTCTGGCGGCGGAGCGCTGGCAGGCGTTGGGGGCGAGCTTCCTCAACGACAGCGAAACCCTGGAGGCGGTACTCCCCTCGCTGCTGGCGGGCGTTCGCGACGAGGCCGCAGCGAGACCGGCGGAGCGCCTGGGACTGCTCTCGAAAGCCCTGTTTCGTGAATGGCTTGCCGCCTGCTGTCGGCGCGACGAAGAGCTGGTCCGGCCCGGCCTCGCGATCCGTCTCCACCGGAGCGCCGCACTGGCCGCCTACGCCCTCGGCGTCGGCTCCCTGCGCGCTATGGGTCAGGAACACCCCGACCTGTCGCTGCGCCGCGTTCGACTGTTCGCCGCGGGGGAAGGCTGGGAGCCCTCGTCCCCAGACGCCTGGGAAGCGTTCTGGCGCCTGCTGGTAGCGCGGCTTGAGGGCCCCCAGTTCTTCGGCGTTGCCTACTATGACCAGCCCTTCTTCACCGGCTTGCGGGCGCTGTTGCAGTCCTATGCGCTGGTGCTGGCCGCAGCGCGCACGCATGCGGCGGCGCGCCTGGCCTCAGGCGCTGGCGGTGGAGGCCCACCGCATCTCCACTGGCTCTGGAGCGCCCGGGGCATCCCGGGCACTGGCCGCGAGCCGCGGCCGGTCCATTCTTCTGGAGAGGCGCCTGGCCTCAGGCGCAGCGGTGGAGGCCCACCGCATCTCCACCAGACCGCGGGGGAGCCCACCGCATCTCCACCAAACCACGGTGGAGGCCCACCGCATCTCCACCAGACCGCGGTGGAGCCCACCGCATCTCCACCAAACCACGGTGGAGGCCCACCGCATCTCCACCAAACCGCGGGGGAGCCCACCGCATCTCCACCAAACCACGGTGGAGGCCCACCCCATCTCCACCAAACCGCGGTGGGGGCCCGCCGCATCGAGACCGAGGATGTGCATTACGCCGTCGGCGCCATCGATCACACCCTGGGACGTTCCCCCCTGCTCCAGTGGCAGCTCTGGCGCCAGGTGGAGGGCTATTTCGGGGGAGCGCGCTATGGACGGCTGCTGCATTCTCTGGGGTGGGAATAGCCGCAAGGCTACGGCTAACGGAAAGCCGTCCGGAGGGCTCTGCAAGAACCACTAGAGATTGAGTCCGCGCCCGGCCAGCCAGTTGGTGATGTAGAGCACCGCTGGCGTGTTCGGGAGCCAGTCGGCATGGCCGTCGGCGTAGGTGCAATTGGTGCCCGAGCCGTGTGACTGAACGATGTCGCCCTCCCCGCGGACCGACCAGCCGTTCAGGGTGTTGAAGTACGCCACCACCGGGATGTCCACCAGCATGATCGTCGAGGCCGGCTTCGTGATCTCGCCGATGGTGTGGGTCCGCATCGGTGAGTTGCTGTAGCCGCCCCGGACCGAATTGTAGCGGAAGTTACGGGTGCCGCCAGCGGCCGCGCTGGGACACTTGTAGGGATCCATGGCTTTGACGTACGGGTAGATGCGTAGGTCCCAGAAGTCGGCGGTCGGATAGACTCCGGAGAGGACCCAGTAGTTGCCGTCCGGCACGACATACTCCAGGTTGTCGTCGGCGTACATCAGCACGGCCAGCATGAGCTGCTTCCCGTTGTTCGTGCAGGTGATCTGCCGCGCCTTCTCGCGCGCTTTGGCCAGCGCCGGGAGCAGCATGGCCGCCAGAATAGCGATGATCGCGATGACCACCAGCAGCTCGATGAGGGTGAAACCACGGGTACACCCACGCCTGCGCCAATCTCCAGCGTTCATCTTGAAATCCCCCTTCTTGGCAAACACGCCACACCACAGGAAACAAAGGCCCCTCGACAGAGGCTCTTGCAGAACCGTCGCCGAGCCTGGCGCTGGCCCCGTCGGTCCCTAACCTGCGGCCGTTACCGGGGCCTTACCAACGACCTCAAAGGTGGTCCAGCAAACGGGCTATGTCAAGAGGTCAAGATGTAGGTCCACGGGGTGCGGTTGCGCGCGGCGGTCCTGTCGGCTATCTTCGTCGCCCGGCCCGGGTGGGCGCCGAGCAAGACAAGGAGCGCGTGTGCGTTACGAACCAATCGATAAGGGGTTGTTCAGCGAGAATCGCACGCGGGTGGCGGCTTTGCTGGCTCCCGGCAGCCTGGCGGTCCTCAGCGCCAATGACATCATGCCCACCAATGCCGATGGGGTGATGGGTTTCACGCAGAACGCCGACCTGTTCTACCTCTCAGGAGTCGACCAGCCCGAGGCGGCGCTGCTGCTTTTCCCGGACCACCCCGATCCCAAGCAGCGCGAGATTCTGTTGGTCAAAGAGACCAGCGAGAGCAGGCGCATCTGGGATGGGCCGTTGCTGAGCAAGGACGAAGCCCGGGCCACGTCAGGCGTGCAGAACGTGCAGTGGCTGAGCAGCTTCGAGGGTACGTTTCGCGGGCTGATGCTACGGGCCGAGAACGTCTACCTCAATCTCAATGAGCACGCTCGTTCGGCGTCCGCCGTCCCGACGCACGATGACCGTTTCGTGCGTGAGTGCCGCGAGCTCTACCCCTTGCATAACTACCGACGGCTGGCGCCGCTGCTGGCACGCTGCCGGATGGTGAAGTCGCCCGCCGAGGTAGCACTGATCCGCAAGGCGGGCGCGATCACCGAGGCCGGCTTTCGGCGGGTGCTGGGAGCGCTGCGGCCCGGCTTGGGCGAGTGGGAGATCGAGGCCGAGTTCGCTCACGAGTTTCTGCGTCGCCGCGCCGTCGGGTTCGCCTACTTGCCCATCATCGCCGCGGGCGCCAACTCCTGCATCCTGCACTATAGCCAGAACCACGGCACCTGTCGGGATGGCGATCTCCTGCTGCTGGACGTCGGCGCCTGCTGGGCGCATTACTGCGCCGATCTTACCCGTACCCTCCCCGTCAGCGGGCGCTTCACGGCGCGTCAGCGTGCCGTGTACGACGCGGTGCTGCGGGTCCAGCGCGTGGCGCTGGCACTGCTCAAGCCTGGGGTCGTGCTCAAGGAGTACGAAAACGAGATCAAGCGCAGCATGGATGGCGCTCTGGTTGACCTCGGGCTGATCACGGCCGAGGCGGTGCAACGCCAGACGGAGGACGACCCGCCGCGGCGCCCGTATTTCATGCACGGCACCTCACACCACCTGGGACTGGACGTGCATGACGTCACGACCCCAGACCGCCCTCTGGAGCCGGGGATGGTCCTGACGGTCGAGCCGGGTATCTACATTCGGGCGGAGAATCTTGGCCTGCGGCTGGAACAGAATGTCCTGATCACCGCGTCCGGCAACGAGGACCTGACGGCGTCCATCCCGATTGAGCCTGACGAGATCGAAGCCCTGATGGCCCAAGGCCGGTGAGGCAGGGCTCGGGGTTGGGCGGTGGCCCACGGCCCGCGGGAACGCGGCATCTCCGCCTGCCGCGACCGGGTTGCGGAGAGCCCGGCTTCCAGGGCTGTGATAGGAGGGGTTTCTCGGATGTCCTGCGTACCTCGCGAAGACCTCGATGCCCGCCTGAGGTGCCTGCGCCAGCGGTTGGGCGAACGCGCCCCGGAGTGGCGTGCGGCCCTGGTGATGAGCAAGATCAACTTGTACTACCTCACCGGCACCATGCCCAGCGGCGCCCTGGTGATCCCGCGCGACGGCGAGGCGGTGCTCTGGGTGCGGCGCAGCCTGACGCGCTCGAGCGCAGAGTCCGCCTTCCCGCGCCTGCAGCCCATGCGCAGCTTCCGGGACATCGCCGCCGCCTGGACGGACCGTCCGAAAAGCTGCCTGATTGAGAAGGAAAGGGTATCGCTGGCGCACTTCGAGCGCGTCTGCAAGTATCTGCCGTTTGAGCGTTTCGAGGAGCTTGATCCGCACCTGGCGGCGGTGCGGGCGGTCAAGAGCCCGTGGGAGCTGCAACGCCTGGAGGCCGCCGGGCGGATTCACCAGCAGGTGCTCGAAGAGGTCGTGCCGACGCTGCTGGTGGATGGCATGAGTGAAGCCGAACTTGGGGCCGAGA
Source organism: uncultured Victivallales bacterium (assembly GCA_903834675.1). Next base: position 12,525 of record CAILKC010000727.1, read on the forward strand.
TCCTGCGCGTGATGCTGCGCGCTGGCCACCATGGCGTCGCCCGTGTCGGCCAGTTCGACACCGAGCTGTTCCTGGGCGCGGTCTGCTTCGGCGAGAACTCGATCCAACCGAATCCTTTTGACGGGCCGGGTGGGGTCGAGGGTCTCGGCCCCGCCGTGCCCTTGTTCGGCAGCCAGCAGCGGCGGCTGCAGCGCGGCGATCTGGTCTTCGTCGATGTGGGCTGCGGTATCGAGGGGTACCACACCGATAAGACCATGACCTACGCCTTCGGCGAGCTGCCCGCGGCCGCGGCCGTGGCCCAGCGCCGTTGCGTCGAGATCCAGGATGCCGCGGCGCGTCTGCTGCGCCCCGGCGCTATCCCCGAGCAGATTTACGAGGCGGTCACCCGCGAGCTGCCCGCGAGCTTTCTCGAACACTTCATGGGCTACGGGGACCAGCAGGTCCGTTTTCTTGGGCACGGCGTGGGCTTGCACATCGACGAGTTCCCCGTCATTGCAAGCGGTTTCAAGGAGCCGCTCGAGGCCCATATGACCATCGCCCTCGAGCCCAAGAAGGGAATCGCGGGGATCGGCATGGTTGGCATCGAGAATACCTTTGTGGTCACCGCCGACGGCGGACGCTCGCTGACCGGCGCGAGCCCGGGCCTCATCGCGGTGCCCTGCCCGGCGTGAACCCGTGGACCGGCGGGGAGGCGATGGCGTCCAGAACCGGGCCGCACAGCTTCTCCGCGGCACGGGGAGAAACCGCCAGGCGCCGAGCTCAGTCTGGCACCACGTGGTCGTAGCGATGGGTCGGCCGCGGGCGCCCCGGGCTGAGGCAGCGCCAGGCGACGACGTCGGCCTGCACCTGTTCCGCACAGGTCGCCGCCAGCACCTCTCTGACCATGGCATCGAGCGCCTCGGGGCTCATCTCCACGCGGGCATTGAGCGTCAGACTCGCCTCGGGGCCAGGCAGGACAGAGCCGCGGAGACTGAGAGTGTCCGCGCTGCCCGTGAGGTTGGCGAGCAGGAAACTCTCGGCGGCGGAGAGCATGAGCTTCACGTGGCCGACCGCGGCGGCGCGCTCATCGAACCGGCGGCTCAGCTCGCGCAACAGCCTCTCGGCGAAGGCGTTCCAGTCGACGGCTTGGCCACGCAATACGATGCTGGCATTCAGCCAGCCCAGCACCGCCTCGCCCTCGGCATAGACATCATAGTCCACCGCGACCACACGCTGGCCGGCATCCGAGCGCGTCGTCACCGCCTCCAGCCAGGCGTCGACGCCGGCGCCGGTCTTGGCGGAGACGCCGAGGACCGCCGCCTCGGGAAAGGCCTGTCGGGTGCGCTGCTGTAAGGCGGTCAGCGCCGCCGGGCTGAGCTGGTCGCTCTTGCTGACCAGGACGATGTCGGCCTCCTCGAGCTGCTTGCGCAGGATGTAGGCCGCGCTCGGGTGCAGCCCGGCGCTGCCGCCGTCGAGCAGACCGGCCAGCCGCGTCGGATCAGCCAACACCGAGAGCGGCGCGGTCACCAGCTCGCGGCGGAAACCCGCTTTTAGCGGCTGCACGATGGTGGCGGAAAGATCGGTGCAACTGCCGACCGGCTCGGCGATAAGCACGTCCGCCTCAGCTTCCGCACGCACCTTGGACATGGCGTCGATGAGCCCCTGGAAGTTGCAGCAGAAACAGCTCCCGGCCACCTCGGCCACCTTCACTCCGCCGTGCGCCAGAAAGGCGGTATCCACCAGTTCGGGGGCCTGGTCATTGGTGATCAGTCCGGTGCGCAGGCCGCGAGCAGCCAGGCGCCGCGCCGCCTCCCAGAGCAGAGTCGTCTTGCCGGCTCCCAGGAAGCCGCCAACCAGAATCAGGCGTGTCGTCTTCATGGCGCTGCATCTCCTGGCGCGGACTGCAAACCTGGCGCGGGCTCGGGGGCCGGACGCTGGCGGGCCAACAGAACCTGGTAGACCGCCGCCCCACCGAGCGCGCCGACACAGGGGGCGAGGATGTAGACGGTGAAGAAGCCGCCACGCGGGCCGGGGATGGCCACGCTGCCCCAGCCAGCGAACCAGGCAAACAGCCGCGGCCCGAAGTCCCGCGCCGGATTGAAGCCCGCCTGGGTGAGCGGTGCGATGATGGAGATGTTGAGAGCCAGCGCCAGACCGATGCAGACGGGTAGCAGCGCCCCGCCGGGGCCGGCCGCGTTGGCCCGGTCGGTGAGCGCAAACACGAACAGCGCCAGCAAGGCAGCGCCGACCCCCTCCCCCAGCATGGCCTGCCAGAGAGTCACATCGCCGTTGGCCAGCAGTCCGGCAGCCACCAGGCCGGGATTCGGAAAGTACTCGCCGTAGACCATCGCCGACAAGACGCTGCCCGGACACCCCCGCACCAGCCCGTGCGCCCGCTCAAAACGCTCGATGACCCCGTGGAATAACCCGTACAGCAACGCCGCGGCGCAGAAAGCCCCCGCTAGCTGCGCCAGCAGGTACGGCGCCACCCGTCGCCGCGGGAAACCGCGGAAGGCGGTGAAGGCTAAGGTCATGGCCGGATTGAGGTGCGCCCCGGAGATGGCGCCCGCGGTGTAGATCGCCAGCGCCACCGCCACGCCCCACACCAGCGCTACCAGGCCAAG
>CAILKC010000728.1 GCA_903834675.1 uncultured Victivallales bacterium
ACGATGAAGCGCAGCAAGGCAGCAGAGATCACGTTCAGGGATCACTCCTTCGAGGAGTGTGTCCGCCTGGATCCGGACCTGGCCGCCACGCGGGCGGAGTACGCGAAGAAGTCCGCCAAGAGGCGGCGCCAGGCGGCGGAGTGGGAGTATGACTCCGCCTTTGCCGACCGGCTGTTCGGCGGGGCGCTGGCCGCCGCGGGCCAGGACCCGCATCCTTTCGGCGAGCCACGCTGGCCGGAGGGGGTGCTGGCGCTGGCCATCGACCCGCTCTATGCGCCGGCCCTGCTGACCGTCGGTTCGTACGAGTACCAGCTCGGGCGCGAGGAGGAGGCCATGCGCATGTTCCTGGCGCTGGCTGCGCTGCCGTCCACCGTGCCGGACCTGCCGATCATCATCGACAAGGCGGGCGACTTCCTGCTGGACGAAGACGACGTGGAGCGCGCCCGGGAGCTGTATACTGCGGCGGAGAAGGCGTTCCCTGCCGTGGCCATGTACCCCGTCGGTCTGGGCTACTGCCTCGGCAAGCTCGGGAAGCTCGACGAGGCCATCGCCAAGGCGCAACGGGCGGACGAACTGGAGCCCGACAACAGCCGCCACCTCAACGATCTGGGCTGGGCGCTGTTCGAGGCGGGCCGTCTCGAAGAGGCTGAAGCGACGCTGACCCGCGCGGTGGCCTTGGCGCCAGCCGACTACGACCTTGTGCGGGAGAACCTGCGCTTTGTGCGGGCCCAGCGGGCGAGGGAGAAGAGGCGGGCCGCCGGGCCGCCAAAGCGGCAGGGGCCGCGCGCGGCTCGCCGCCGCAAGGCGGATCCCGGCGATGGGAAGCAGCCTCTGCTTGGCTTGTGATGATAGCAGCAGCTACCAAGCGGGATGTTTGGCCAGGTTCCACTGGCCAGGCCATCGGGGAACGCGCTCCCAGTGGTCGCGGCGGCTCAGCGGGGCATACGCCCTGTGGAGCTTCGCCCTCCACTGCGGTTCGCCGGTTGAGATGGCGGCGTAGGGGGGTACGTTTTGGGCCGAGGGCTGAGCATCTATGACGTGGGACGAAGTACAGCGGCTGGTGCAGGCAGGGGAGTCTGAGACTCTTGAGTTCAAGAAGTCTTCGGCGTTATGAAGGGCCGCTTCCGCTGGGAGATGTTGCCGGCGGACGGTCTGCGCGGATGCGTCAGAAACGCCGGCCGGTGTTTCTGACAGTCAGGGAGCGCTATATTGTCACAGAAATCTATAGAAAAGTGTGACAGGCGTAGCGCCATGAATAGGACAGAATCAATTGATCAGAAGATTCTTGCGATGGTCCGTCATCGCGGGCGAGGCGCGGTGTTCTCGGGAACGGAGTTTGTCACGCTTGGCCAGCCTGCAGCAGTGCGGCAGGCGCTGTCGCGACTGACCCGCCGGGGGACGTTCCGCCGGATTGGCACGGCGCTGTACCACTACCCGGCCACAAGCGCCAGCCTGGGAGGGGAGTTACCGCCTTCCGCGGATGCCGTGGCGCAGGCCATTGCTCGGCGGACGGACAGCAGGATCGTGGCGTCGGGCGCCTTGGCGGCCAATCTGCTGGGGCTTTCCACACAGGTGCCGGCGAAGTGGCTCTACCTCACCGACGGACCGTCGCGGAGCATTGCCGTCGGTCCCCACACCCTGGCGTTTCGGCATGTCTCACCGCGGCGGATGGCTGCGAAGGGTAGGATTAGCGCCGTGGTGTTCGAGGCGCTGCGGTACCTTAAGAGAGAGAACGCGGGCGGGGCGGTGGTAGAGCGTCTGCGGCGTAACCTCCCAGTTGAAGCGAAGGTCGAGCTGCGCCGGGACTTAGCGCACGCGTCCGTCTGGATGCGCCCCTTGGTGCAACGCATCCTGGCCGAGGAGGGTAACTGAGGCATGGATGCGGTAGCTGGCAGTTCAGCGCGGGAGCGAGCGCAGTTGTTCGAGGCTGCAGAGGCTCGACAGGTTCCCCGTATCGCTGCGCCCCTCATCGAGAAGGACTTCTGGGTCTGCTGGGCGCTGCGCCGGCTGTTCGAGGTCCTGCAGTTCCGCCCGCACCTGATCTTCAAGGGCGGCACGTCGCTGTCCAAGGTATACCATGCCATCGAGCGGTTCTCCGAGGATGTGGACCTGTCCCTGAGCCGGGGCGATCTGGGTTTTGCCGATGATAAGGACCCGGAGCAGGCGGGGATCAGCAACAAGGAGGCGAGGCGTCGACTGGAGGCGCTGGTGGCGCAATGCCGGGAGGTCGTGCGCGACCGGCTGGTGCCGGAACTGCGGCGGGATTTCGCCACGGTTCTGGGCGCCGCGGGCTGGTCGGTGGACCTGGATGCGGACGATCCGCAGACGGTGGTCTTCACCTACCCGCCCAGCGAACTCTCCCGCGGCCTGTCCTATGTGCGGCCTGCCATCCGTCTGGAGATGGGGGCGCGTTCGGACGACTGGCCGGCAGCGGATGCCGGGATCACGCCCTACGCCGCGGAGGTCTTCCCCAACCTGTTCGCGGTACCGACCAGCCGTGTGCGGACGCTGCTGGCCGAGCGGACGTTCTGGGAGAAAGCAACGTTGCTGCACGCCGAGACCCATCGTCCCTCGGACAAGCCCGCCAGGGAGCGGCTGTCGCGGCACTACTACGACCTGTATCGCCTGGCACAGCAGTCGGCAGGCCAGCGGGCGCTCGAGCAGCCGGAACTGCTGGCGCGTGTCGTGACGCACAAGAGCTTCTTCTTCGCCCAGTCCTGGGCGCACTACGAGACGGCGCGGTCCGGGACCTTCCGCCTGGTGCCGCCGGAGGCGCGGAGGGCGGAGCTGCGGCGGGACTACCTGGACATGGAGGCCATGATCTTCGGCGAGGCGCCGGCCTGGGACGACATCCTTAAGGGCCTGCAGCAGTTGGAGGACCGGATCAACGACTGCCACCGGCCCCCGACCGGAGAGCGGGGCGGCGCGTGAGCATGCCGGGTGAGCCAGGCCCGGGCAGAGCGCTGAGCACGGCTGTCGGTGTGATTGGCTCTGGGGGCAAGGACGGAGCATACATGACGTGGGATGAACTACAGCGGCTGGTGCAGGCGGGGGAGTCTGAGACTCTTGAGTTCAAGAAGTCTTCGGCGCTGCTTGGCCGCGCCTGCGAGACGCTGATCGAGCAGTGCCGTGCGGCAGACATTCCGCCGCCGGAGTTCTCGCAGGTCATGGGGTTCACGGTGGTGACGTTCCGGGTGCCGGTGCGGGGGGGAGCGCCAGAGGCGGTCACCGGGGAAGTCACCGGGGAAGTCACCGGGGAAGTCACCGGGGAAGTCACCGGGGAAGTCACCGGGGAAGTCAGCCGCCTGCTTCTTGCCCTGCAGGGAGAGATGAAACGTACGGAGATGCAGGGCGCACTCGGCCTGAAGCACGAAGACCATTTCAGAGACGCTTACTTGCTCCCGGCGCTGACGGCGAAACTCGTCGAGATGACCGTCCCCGACAAGCCGAACAGCCGGTTGCAGAAGTACCGGCTGACGGAGAAGGGCGTAGTGCTGGTTCGGCGACTCCGGGAGCAGGCCAAACCGGGTGCGGATCAGCAGCGGTGAGGGCGCGGAGCGCAACTCGCGCGGGAATGGGAGCCATGAGTACCCAAGGATCTGCGGCAGGCTCGAGCGTGACGGCGTCCTCGGCGGCCGTGCGCCGGGCGTTGGTGGAAGCCTTGGAGCTGGATCTGGTCGGTCCAGGCAATGACCATGTCTTTGCCCGCGAGCTGCTGCCGGAGCCGCCCTCGCGCTGGTACCTGACCGGGTTCCTGGTGCCATCGGATGCGCCCGTAGCGCAGCGCACCGATCCCACCGCGGATGAGGGGCTCGATGCCGGGGCGGATGGGGGCGGGCTCGATGATGCGCAGGCGCCGGACAGTGCGCCGGCCCGGCGGAGCATCCTGCCTTCGTCTATGGGGTTGAGTGTGCTGGTCGGGCCTGAGGTGCGCGAGATCAAGGCCCGCGTGTCCTGGGGCAACTACGAGTTCGAAGGCGCCGGCGAGGAAGTGGAGCCCACCGAGGGCGTTGGCGTCGAGGCGGAACCGGTCGACCGTGGGCCGCAGGATGTGGCGGATGGGCACGGAACGTACACGGCGAAGGGCCCCGGCGACGGGCGGCGAGCGTCGCGCGGCTACCGGCGTATCCCGCGCAGCGAGGTGGTGCTGGTGCCGCTGCCCGAGAAGCGCGGCAAGCCGGTCGAGTTGGCCGTGCCGGACAGTGGCGGTCTGCGGGTGGTGGTCACCATGCGGCCCATCGGCAGCACCGGCGCGGCCTGTGGCCGGATGCCGGCGGACACGCGGTCGGTGTCGGTGTTCGTCGTCAACCGCCGCAAGGCCAACCCCGAGCGGGCCTATCGCGGCTATGCGTTCCAGGTTGAGCTGCAACTCATGGCGCCCAAGGGTTTCATTGCGCGGCCGGACCTGCGCGGCGCCCTGGAAGGCGAGTTGGCCGAGGATTGGGATGAGCGGGTGGCGGACCTGCAGTACCGTGACGTATTCGAGTATGCGGTGGGGCATAGCGTATCGGCCACGGCCTTGGTGAACGGTCGCGGTCTCTGCCAGGAAGTGCGGACGGTGTGGGTGCCGCAGGCCGAGGTCGAGAGCGTGGCGCCAGCGCGGACCGACGGTGTTGAGCTTGGCATGGAGGCGATTGGCGCCCTGGTCGATGGCGCCGCCGCGGTCATGGCCTTTGCGCCGCTGGTGCGCCAGTACCGCGACTGGATTGGCGTGCAACGGGGCCGACTGGCAGGCATGGACGAACGGCGGCAGCAGACGGCCAAGGACCTGCTCGCCGATGCCGAGGTGGCGGCCGGTCGCATCGAGGCCGGGATTGCGCTGCTGGCCGATGCCGAGGTGCTGGAAGCGTTCCGCCTTGCCAACCGGGCCATGGCGATGGCGGCGCGGCGGCGCGTGGCCATCCTACGCGGGGTGGACCCGGCAGCGCTGGAGGCGCCGACATGGTATCCGTTCCAGCTCGCCTTCATCCTGATGGCCTTGCCGGGGGTGGCCGATCCGACCCATGCCGACCGGGAGACGGTGGACCTGCTGTTCTTCCCGACCGGC
>CAILKC010000729.1 GCA_903834675.1 uncultured Victivallales bacterium
CGGGCGACAGGACGGGCCCCAAAGACGCGGCACGGAGATGAGCGGGGGAAGATGGACATGATGAGGACCTTCCTGGGCTGGAACCGGCCCCTTTGCGAGACCGTACCGGCGTATCTCCTGGACCAGGCTGGGCCGGGCCTGCTGGACTGGCGCGGTCTGGTGGTGGTCGTGCCCACGCGCCAGTCGAGCTGGCGGCTGCGCGCCGCCCTGCCCTTGGCCGCCGCGGCGCGCGGGGTCGCCCTGCTGGGGCCGGAGATCGTGACCCCGGCGGTGTTGCTGGCGCCGCCACCCAACGCGGCCGTGGCCACAGAGACTCAGAGCCTGCTGGCCTGGGCGTCCGTCCTGCAGGCGGTCCCGCCTGGCGAACTCGCGGCCTTCCTGGGGGCGCGCGAGGGGCGCGCTCCCAGCCCGGCCTGGGCGCTGCAGGTGGCGCGCCGTCTCCAGGAGCTGCGCCAGGAACTGGCCGATGGTGGCCTCGACATCGCGGCGGTCGCCGCACGCAGCGCGGAGATCGAGGAGGCCGAACGCTGGGCCGCCATGGCCGAACTGGAGCAACGCTACGCCAGGCAGCTTGCGGACTGGCACCTGCGCGACGCCCTCGATCTCAAGCTCGAACAGGCGCGCCAGGGCGCCCTGGCGCCCAGCCTGAGTCGGGTCGTCGTGGCGGCTGTGCCCGACCCCCCGAAGCTGCTGATGACGATGCTGGAGCGCTGGGCCGCCGCCGGGGGCTCGGTCGAGGTGCTCGTTGCCGCGCCGGACCGCGAAGCCCTCGTCTTCGACGCCTGGGGGCGCCCCTTGCCCGAAGCCTGGCAGCAGCGCGAGATCACACTGCGCCCCGCGGATCTCTGGCTGGAGGCCACGCCCGACGATCAGGCTGGCCGGATCGCGTCGGCTATCGCGGCGGGCCGGGGGGCCGCGGCTCCGGGCGCTACGGCCTTGCGACCGCAGCTGGCGGTCGGTGTCCCCGACCGCGAAACGGTCGCGCCGCTGCAGCGGGAACTGGCCGCCATCGGACTGCCTGCCTTCGACCCGCAGAACCGGCCGTTCTCGGAAACGCCACTGTTCGGGCTTGTGCAAGCCCTGCTGGCGTTGCGCAGCCGCCCCGGCTATGCCGAAGTCGCGGCTCTGCTGCGTCACCCGGATGTCCTCGCGGGGCTCGGCCACGCCGCGGACCTGCTGCGCGAGTTGGACACGTTACAGTCCAGGTACTTGCCCGTTACGCTGGACGACCTGATCGCCGCTCTGGACAAGAAGTCGGACGATACGCACGCGCGGACCGAAAAATGGGAGCACCTGCTTCCGGCACTGGCGCAGGTGCGGGAGTGGCACCGGACCCTGAACCGTCCCGACCTCGCCACCGGCCTGCGTGAGGTGCTGCGGCAGGTCTACGCGCAGCGCCTCCTCAGATCCAGCGATTCCGCGGACGCCGCCTTCCAGCAGGCGGTCACCGTCTTCGATACGGTGTTGCGTGAACTCGAGGCCGCAGTGGCCGCGGGGCACGTCGGCAACGCCGCCGCCGAGGTCCTGGCCGCGGGGCTGCAGGAGGCCACCGTCAAGCCCGAGCGCAGCGCCGAGGTCCTCGACCTCGAGGGCTGGCTGGAACTGGCCTGGAATCCCGCGCCGCTGCTCTTCGTCGCTGGCATGAACGAGGGCTTTGTGCCCGACGGTCGCGTCGGCGACCTCTTCCTGCCGGACACCTTGCGGCGTACTCTCGACCTGCGCGATGACCGACTCCGCCTGGCGCGCGATGCCTATGTGCTCACGGCCCTGCTCGAACAGCGCCGCGACGAAGGGCAGGTGATCCTGCTGCTGGGCAAGACCTCGACCGCGGGCGACCCGCTGCGCCCCTCGCGCTTGCTCTTCCGCTGCCCCGACCGCGAGCTTGTGGCCCGCGCCCAGGCGCTCTTCAAGGATCCGCCTCCCGCGCACGCGGCCAGCGCTTTCAAGGTCAGCTTCCAGCTCAATCCTGCCCAAGTGCCAGTCGGCTGCATCAACGATAAATGCGCGACGACGCTGAGCCCGACCGTCTTCAGGGACTACCTTGCCTGCCCGCTACGCTTCTACCTGCGACACGTCCTTGGCATGGAAGCGCAGGATGACCTCGCTCGCGAACCGAATGCACTGGCCTTTGGCACCCTGGTCCATGACGTGCTCAGCGAGATGGGGCAGGAGAAGAAGCTCTGGGCCTGTCCCGACGGGGCCGAGCTGGCCCGCTGGCTGGAGCAATGCCTTCGCGAGAAGGCCCGTAAGCGCTACGGCGCCCGCCCCTGGCTGGGAGTCGAACTGGCCATCGATAGCGCCGTACACAGGCTGAGCGCCTTGGCGTACCGGCAGGTCGCCTGGCACGCCGAGGGCTGGGAGATCCTCTCGTCTGAGTGTGAGGTCAAGAAGACGATCCCGCTCGGTGACCTGACGGTGAGTGGCCGCATCGACCGCATCGACCGGAACGTGCGTACACAGGTAGTCTGTGTGCTCGACTACAAGACCACCGACAAGGCCAAGACCCCTCAGGAAACGCACTTTGGCCCGCCGCGCCAGCAGGCCGAGATTCCCGCACAAGCGAACGGTGACCTCTCGCGTGAGGACATCGAGTATCTGGCCGCCGCCGATATCCCGGCTGAGCTTGTGGGTGGCAAGAAGGCGAAGCGCTGGGCCGATCTGCAACTGCCGCTCTACCGTGAACTGGTCCGGGCCCAGTTCGGCTCGAACGTCCAGCTTGGTTACGTCTGCTTGCCGAACGCCTTGGGCAAGACGGACTTCAAACTCTGGGGAGAGACCTACAGCGATGCCCTGCACGCCTCCGCCATCCGCTGCTCCGAGGCCATCGCCCAGCGCATCCGGGCCGGCGTCTTTTGGCCACCGGGGAAGGCCACCGTGGGTTACCTCCATGACGATCTGGCCGGAGTCCTCCTCGGCGATCCCACGGCGGCCCTCTGTCCGCCCCCCAGGCCTCCGCCAACCCCCTGGGGGGCGAAGCCATGAGCCACTTTCAGAACCGCGCCATTTCCGCCTCGGCCGGTACGGGTAAGACCTTCCGTCTGGCCCATCGCTACATCGGCCTGATGGCCACCGAGGTCTCCCCCGACCGCATCTGTGCGCTGACCTTCTCCCGGAAGGCGGCAGGCGAGATCTTCGATAAGATCGTCGAGCGCCTGTGCCTGGCAGCGACCGATGGGAAGAAGCGTGCCGAGACAGCCGAGACCATCGCGGCGGAGGGCCTGGTCGTTCCTCCGGATCAGCCCGAGGCGTACGTACGGCTGTTGCGTCAGTTCCTGGACCACGAGCATCGTCTGCGCATCGGCACGCTGGACAGCTTTATCCTCGGCGTCGTGCGCGCCTTCCCGCTCGAACTCGGCATTCCGCCGGACACGCAGCCCATGGATGGCGACGGCGGCGAGGCCAAGGCCCGGCGCCAGGCCATCCTCACCCGCCTCTTTGACCCCACCCGGCGCACGGGGAACGAGGGTAACCGCGAAGGCGGCACCTTCCTCAACGACTTCCGCCTGGCCTGCTTCGGCCGGGAGACGAAGGCGCTGGCCGATGTCCTCGATAGCCTCATCGCCACCCATTTTAGCTTCCACCGCGAGCACGAGTGTCCAGGTAAGTGGCACTGGGGCGACCCGACTCGCATCTGGCAGCCCGCCGAACGCTGGTGGGAGGATCCCGGGATCCTCGCTACCCCCATCCCCGCTGGCCTGTCGGAACGCTTGACGGAGGCCTTTGTCACCAAGAAGGGCGTTGCGAAATTCGGCGGGATCTGCGCCGAGATCTTTACGGCGGCCATGGAGTACGCTCCGGACAGGCCGTGGCCCACGCTCAGCGAGACCGCCCTCGATCGACTGCTCCTTTGTGCCACGCAGGCCGAGGCGCCGACGGTAAGCTACGCTAAAGGGCACTACGCCTTGCCCGCCGACCTCTGGCCGCCACTGCGCCGCGCCCTCGCCAACCTGATCGGCGTGGAGCTGAAGCGGGCGCTGGCGACCACCCAAGGCCTACGCGCCGTGCTGGATCGCTATCACCGGCTCTATGCCGACGAGTTGAGCCGGGATGGTCGCTACACCTTCGACGATCTGTCGCGCCTGCTCGGCGCGGATGGGCTCAACCCCGGGCGCACGCCGCTGGCGCCTGACCGTCTCTACATCGACTACCGCCTCGACAGCAAGCTGGACCACTGGCTCCTGGATGAGTTCCAGGACACCAGCGACACCCAGTGGGCGGCGCTGGCCAACCTTATCGACGAAGTCGTTCAGGGCGAGGACCGCTCCTTCTTCTACGTGGGCGATGTCAAACAGTCCATCTACGGCTGGCGCGGCGGCAACTACCGGCTCTTCGATCAGGTGCTCGATCAGTATCGCGACCTGGGTTCGCGCACGATCGCGAACGAGTCGATCACCGAGTGTTACCGCTCGCTTCCCGCCGTCATCGAGACGGTCAACCGGATCTTCGCCGGCCTGCCCGACTGGACTCCAGGGTTGGGCGCGGAAAAAGGACCCCGAAAGTCGGCTGTCGCGGATTTCGCCGCGGTATGGCAGACGCACACGAGCGCCCGTCGGGACGATGGCCAGGGCTTCGCCGCCCTGCTGGAGTACCTACCGAAGCAGAAACAGGGCCCGAGCGCGGGAACGGAAGCCAATAGCACTGGTGGCGAAGGTAAGGACGACGAGGGCGCCGGCGATCCCGCGGAGTTCGAGGCGGTCGCCGATATCCTGCAGAAGGTGTGGTCCCCCGAACTCACGACCGCCGTGCTGGTGCGCGGCAATGTCGCGGGGCGTGCCTGCGCCGATGTCCTGTGCAGCCGCTTACGCAACGTGCCGGTCGTGCATGAAGGCAAGGGCGCCATCGTGGACAGTCCCGTGGTCACCCTCCTGCTGGCCTTGGTGCATTACGCCGCCCACCCAGGTGACCTGCTGGCCCTGCGTCACCTGCAGATGAGCCCGCTGGCCACCCAGGCCGAGATCCTCAGGCCGGACACCCTGCCCGGCGTCCTGCTGAAGGCCCTGCACGAACACGGCTTCGCCGACACCCTGCGCGACTGGGGAACGCGCTTGCTTGACCTCGACGCCTTTGCCCGCCAGCGCCTGCGCGAACTCCTGGCCGCGGCGGAACGCTTCGATGCCACCGGCGTGCGTGATCCTGACGCCTTCACGGACTACATCCAGGCCTACCAGGTCAAGGCCAGCGCCGCGGCGGGCACCGTCCGCGTCATGACCATCCACCAGGCCAAGGGTCTCGGCTTCGGCCTGGTCATCGTACCCTTCGCCGCCAACGCTAAGAGTTTCGAGAAACCCGGCGACCCCGAACTCCTCACTGACGAGGATGGCTGGGTGCTTGAACCGCCCTGTCAGCAAGCCTTGGCGGCGGCCGCCGGGGCACCGCTCGCAGCCCTCGATGCCGCCCGCGCCCAGAGCAACTTCAGCCAGCTCTGCGTACTCTATGTAGCGTTGACGCGCGCGGAGCAGGCGCTCTACATGATCATCCCCAAGGCGGCGGACGAACCGACGACGGTCCGCGAGGCTGACCTGTTGCGTGAACGGCTCGCGGCCGACGAGTCTGCTGACCCTGGCCCCGGCGGCCTCAGGCAGCTCTATGCCAGCGGGAACCCGGCCTGGTTCCAGCGGCCGGGACAGGCCACACGCAAGACGGTGCAGCCGCGCGCGCCAGTGCGCCTTACGTACGCCGCCGATGTCGCCCGCCGCGAACCGTCCAAAGAGCATGCCGAAGAGCGTGCCTTCCCGGCGCAGTGGCTGTTCAGCCTCGAGGCGGGAAACGTGCGCGCCTTCGGTTCCGCCATCCATCGTCTCTTCGAGAGGATCGAGTGGCTCGAGGACGCGGACCTCGAGCGCCTCATCGCCGCCTGGCGGGCAGAATCCGTAGAGCCCGCGGCCCTGCTGGCCGACGTGGAGCAGCAGTTCCGTGCCTGCCTGGCCAACCCCGAGGTGCGGCGGCGACTGGCCCGCCCTGCCGGCGCCGCTGAAGTTTGGCGCGAAGCCCCCTTCAACCTGGTGCTGGAATCGGACGGTAAACGCCACCTCGTCAGCGGTCGCTTCGACCGCCTGGTGGTGGAGCGCGACGCCGCGGGTCGGCCCGTGCGCGCCACCGTGTTCGACTTCAAGAGCAACCGCGTCGACACCGAGGCCGAGAGGCGCAAGGCCGCCGAGGGCTACGCCAGCCAGATGGCCGACTACGCCCGCGCCGCCGCCCGCCTCCTCGGCCTTCAGCCCGCAGACGTCGCCACCGTCCTCCTCTTCACCCGCACGGGTCAGGTGTGGCCGCTCTGAACGCATCCCCCAGGGCTCGCGCGGTATCGGCAGGCGCCAGGGCGCCAGGTGGCGTGCGGTGGCAAACCCGCCGCGGGTTGCGTGCCAACCAGCGTGCGGCCACGAACACGATCCGCGTTTCGTCCGGGCTGAATACCCCGGCCCATCCTCATTGTACAGATCGTTCAAAGGGTCGAACGGTTGACCCCATGGGATGCCGCGTTCCAAACCGCTGGGCGGGACGCCCGGCTGGAGGGCGAGCCGCCCCCAGGCGCGCAGGCGCGTCCCGGCCGGATCGGAATGGGAACACCGCGTCAACCCGTCTCATTCCGCTATGTCCGGCCCCAGCCGGGGATCCTGCTGAACCCTGAACCCTTGTATGAGACTTGC
>CAILKC010000730.1 GCA_903834675.1 uncultured Victivallales bacterium
GCCGGTCGGCACGGGTTGGCGCCCGCCACCAGCCTCGATGCCTCGTGCTTCACCACCGACCTGGTCGGGGAGATCCGCAACTTCTCCCCGGAGGCCGAACTCACCGCCCAGGAACGGGCCGATCTTGACGATGCCTACCTCAAGTACGCGGTCTGCGCCGCCCGCCGCGCCCTCGCTGACGCCGACCTCCAGCCCGAAGACCTCTGCACTGACACCGCCCTGGTGCTCGGGACCTGCAATGGCGGCCTACGCTCCGGCGAAAGCCTGTACCGCTGGAAGCATGGGAAAGCGCCGGAGGCCTTCAGTGAACGCATGAACCTGCAGGCCCAGTACTACGCTTTTGGCAAGGCGCTGGCGCACGCCTTGGGAATCCGCGGCGAGACCTGGGTCGTCACCACCGCCTGCTCCTCGACCACGGTGGCGATCGGCCTGGCTCACACCCTCATCCGCCGTGGCTATGCCAAGCGGGTGCTCCTGGGCGGCGCCGACGCGCTCTGTCTGGCCAACCTGGCCGGATTCAATGCCCTCCGGGCCCTGTCGGACCGGCGCCTGGCTCCCTTCTCCCTCCCCGCCGGCCTCAATATCGGTGAGGGAGCCTGCTTCTGGGTCGTCGAAGAGATGGAGTCGGCCCTGCTGCGGGAAGCTCCCTGCCGGGCCCGCATCGCGGGTCACGCCACCTCGGCGGACGCCTATCACCCGACCTCGCCAGACCCCGCGGGCAAGGGCGTGGCCAAGACTCTTACCGAAGCCGCCGCCGATGCCGGCCTGCCCGCCGCCAGCCTGGGCTGGGTAAACGCCCATGGGACCGGCACCCTGGCCAATGATGGCGCTGAGAGTCGCGGCATTGCTACCTTCAGCGCTGGCGCGCCGCTTCCCGCGGTCTCGCTGAAGTCGTTCTTCGGCCACTGCATGGGAAGCACGGGCCTCATCGAGGCCACCTGCGGCATTCTGGCCATGAATGACGGGTTTATCCCGCCCACCCTCAACCTCACCCAGCCGCGGCCCGGCTGTGATCTCGACTACGTGCCCAACCTGCCCCGGCCGCAAGCGTACGATGCCTTCATCAAGGCCAACTACGCCTTCGGCGGGAATAACGCCGCCGTCGTCATCACGCGCTGGGACAAAGCCGGTGCTTCGCCGGAGGCGCAGGCCGCCCGGGTAGCCATCACGGGGCTGGGATTGGTGTCCGCCCTCGGCGCGGGACTGAACCCGCACCTGCAGGCCTTGCGCCAAGCTGGCGTCGGCATCGGCGTGGTGACCGAGCCCATCCGCGCCCCCGGAGTCCGCGCCGAGCGGGTCGGCCTGGTCGCGGCGGAGGTGCTCAAACAGGGCCTCCGGCGCACCGCTTGCGGCGATATGAACAAGATCAGCCAGATGGCCACCCTCGCTGCCAGCCTGGCATTGGCCGAGGCCGGCCTGCGCATCGGCCGTGATAACGCCGGGCGCACCGGCGTGGTCCTGGGAGCCTGCAACGGCCCTCCCGAACGCCGTCACATGGATGCGGTGCTCGCCGGAGACTCCCCCGGCGCCGACATTGCCTGCTTCTCCAACATCACCGCCAACTCCACCGCGGGCTGGGTCTCGCATGCGCTTCAGCTCCGGGGGGTCAATGCCACTCTCTCGCCCGGACCGCACGCCGGACTGCAGAGCCTGGCCTATGCCTTCGACGCGGTGTGCGAGGGCCGCTCCCCCTGTATCCTCGCCGGCGCCGCCGATGAGGTCTACGATCAGACCTTCTTCAACTACGACTACATCGGCTACCTCAATCTTGGCGCCGAAGAACTGGACTATCGCCTCCGGCTCGACAACTCGCGCCGCAAGACCCTGGGCGAGGGCGCTGCCGTGCTCTGCCTGGAAAGCCTCGAGGCCGCCCGCGCCCGCGGCGCGCCGGTGCTGGGCGAGATCCTCGCCTACGCCATGAGCATGGATGGGGCGCCGTTGCATGAGCCCAGCCTGGATCCCGACGGGCTGAAGCGTGCCGTACAACTCGCCCTGGAGCGCGCCGCGCTTGGCCCTGCCGACATCGACCTGTGCGCCTGGGCGCCGCAGGGCAACACCCAGGACCTGAAGGCGCTCCAGGCCTGGGAAGCCCTCGGCGGCGGCAGCGCCACTCCCTGGATCGCCACCAGCTTCAACACCGGCTACATCGAGAGCGCTTCCATCCTCGTCTCGCTGGCCTGCCTGCTTGGTGCCCTGCGCGATGGCGCGGGGCCGTGGCCCGAACGCACCGGCCTCCCGGCGCTGGACTCCCGCGCCTGGCCGACCACGGTCCGCCATGTCCTGGCCCTCGCCAGCACGGAC
>CAILKC010000731.1 GCA_903834675.1 uncultured Victivallales bacterium
AACTGCACTCCCCAGGCCTCGGCCGCGGTCGTGCCGGTGGCCGCGGGCGCGGCCAGGGTCAGAGCGAAGCGGTTGCTGCCCCGGATGAGGGCGCTGGGCGGCAGCGGGAAGTCCAGCCAGTCATCCTGAGGAGTTGGCGCCGCCAGCGCGGTGCCGTTGCAGGCCGCGCTCAGCCGGCTCGGATCGGCCAGGCCCAGGGTGCGGATGTGCAACGTCGCCTGCGGCACCAGGCCCGCGGCGCTGGCCGCGGCGATGTCCTCGCCCAGCAGCAGGTCAACGGGCGCCGTGGCCTCCGGTTCGAGTGCCAAAGGGTGCTCCGGCGTCAGGACCGGCAGGGTGCTGTACTTACCGCCCCCGGCGAGGTAGGAGGCCGGGTTGCCATCGCGTACCGTCACAAAGAACAGCTTGTCTTTGCCCACCAGGGTCTCAACCGAGCCCAGCTCACTCCAGAAGGACGCCTTCGGATTGAACTCGTTGAACAGATGCAGCCCGTCCGGGCCGGCCAGCCAGGCATTGGCCGCCCGCCCCCGCAGGCTCTCGCTGGAGCGCCGCCGAAAGCGAGACTCGCCCAGCACCCGCGAGTCGCTCAGGCAGGGGTAGACGGCGATGCCGTAGCGGTGTCCCAGCTCCACGCTCACGGGCCAGGGGTTGAGCTGGAAGTAGCAGGTCGTGATCAGGATGTCGACCAGCCCGTCCCCGAACCAGCGTTCGAGGTCAAAGCCCAGGTCACGGCTGAAACCCACCGAGTCCGGGACGCGGATGGCGACCAGGATGGGCCGCCCGCGCCGCAGGCCAATGGCTTCAGTCATGGTGCGCACCCGACGCATCAGGTCGGTCATCAGCTCGCGCTCAGCGTCGGAGGCGACGCCGCCGTTGGCCGTGCTCGGGAAGTAGCACAGGTGCCGGAAGAAGTCCAGCTCGATGCCGTCAACGTCATAGGTGCGGCAGACCTCGTCGATATAGCTGAAGGCCAGGTCGCGGATCTCGGGTACGGCGTAGTTCACCGAACTCCAGCGGCCGTGCGGCGTGCGCTTGACCGGGTCGCCGACGAGCCACTCGGGGTGTTGCTCTTTCAGGGGTGGATAGAGCAGATAGGGCTTATCGGGGCGGTAGTCGGCGTCGTGGGTGTCGTTCATGCGCATGGACCAGAAGGCCTCCAGGCGGTGGGCGTGGGCATAGTCCACCACGAGCTTGAGGCAGTCAGCGCCCTGGTCGCACAACTCCTTGGCGATGTTGCGCGTGCCAGGCAGGATGCCGTAGTCACCCGACTGGCGTTCAAGCCGCGTGCCGAGCTTGGTGTCATGGGTGAAGAAGCTGAAGCCGGAGCTGATGCTGCAGTAGGCAATCGTGCCGACCTGCGTGTCCGCCAGGGGCGTGGTGCGCTGCTCCAGAAAGGCCTCGGCCGACAGCGGCTTGTCCTTGGGGTAATAGAGCACATCGCAGCCGTCGTTATTCATGATCAAGCCGCGGCGCTTGAAGGCCAGCTCCCGGCGCTGGGCGCGCAGGGCCTCAAGCGTGAGACCGGGTGCGGCGGGAGCCGGGGCCGGCTGAGCGTGAAGCGACTGCAGGCCAGCGGCGGCAAGGGTCAACGATAATAGGAATGAGCGCATCTGCGATCTCCTCTGTGAGTCCGTCGCCCGACCCGTGAGGCAACGGCAGGCCCGACGACTCGTCGAACGTAGTGTCGGGACCGAGGCCGCGCAACTGCGGTTTACAGGAGGCGTGAGCGCCCGGTGTGGCGCGGTAGGGGCAGCTCTCCAGAGCTGTCCCCTGCGGCAGGTCAGGAGACCCGCCGCTACTGCTGCGGCCGCGCCTGGCGCGGCCTGGTAGGGGCAGCTCTCCAGAGCTGTCCCCTGCGGCAGG
>CAILKC010000732.1 GCA_903834675.1 uncultured Victivallales bacterium
CCAGTGTCCGCTTGACCACCTTCCCGTTCACGCGGCGACTCTCACGGAGGAGTTGCCGCCGGTAAGCTCTCGTTCCTCGCCGGTACTGACAGTCGTCGATATACATAGTGACCACTATATAAGCACAAAGTCATGCTTGTCAATGCCTATATGCAAAGAAAGTAGTGACCACACTTATGGCGCTGATATACGGACTCAACTCATTATCCTACAGATGATTAAGCCTACTGTGCGTCGGACGGGTTGCAGAGATGATTGCCGGTTAAGGGGGCAACGGTGGCCCCGCCGTCGGGGTGGGCGCGTGGATCATGGCCTCGACGATGCCGAAGGCCATCATGCTGGAGATCAACGAGCTACCACCGTAGCTGATCAGCGGCAGGGTGATACCGGTCGGCGGCATGAGGCCGAGGTTGACGCTGAGATGCACGAAGGCCTGAAGCACCAGCATGCCGGTGATGCCGAAGATCGTAGCGGCACGAAAGCGGTCCGTGGCCCGGCAGGCGTGGTAGTGGCCGTAGAACGCCAGGGCCAGGATCAGGATCAGAAGCGGCAGCGTGCCAAAGAAGCCGACCTTCTCGGCGGTGCTGGCGAAGACAGAATCGCTGTAGCCAAGGGGCAGGTAAGCATTGGACCAGAGGCCGTCCTCCCAGGCACGGCCGAAGAGGCCGCCGGAAGCCAGGGTGCGGCGGAACTGGACGAGGTGCCAGCCGGACGACTGGGCCGCCTGGTCTGGGTTCATGAAGGCGAGAATGCGGCGCAGGACGTACGGATAGTGCCAGAGGACGAAGGCCAGGGCTGGCATCACGGCCAGGCCGGAGGCGAGCAGGTGGCGGAGGCGGCCGCCAAAGCCCCAGTAGACCAACAGAAAAGTGAGCAGGTAGACCAGCAGCGAACCGAAGTCAGGCTGCAAGGCGATGGGCAGGCCCCACAACCCGACCAGCAGCACAACCGGCAGGAAACCGCGAACCCAGGCGCGGCGCTCGGTTGCGGTGCGGTCCAGCAGCCAGGCCAGACTCAGCACATAGACCGGCTTGGCCAGTTCGCTGGGCTGGAGGAAGTAGCCGTGCCAGGCAAACCACCCACGCATGCCGTTGATGCGAATGCCCAGCCCCAGCACCAGCAGCAGGGGCAGGTAGGCCGCCAGGCAGAGCCAGGGTAGCCAACGCCGGTAGAGGTATTCCGGGAGGTTGGCACAGGTGAGCAGGGCGGCGGTGCCCAGGGCGACCCAAAGGCCCTGGCGGGCGGCGAAGTGTCGGCCGCTGTAGCCGGTGCGGCTGGCGTTGTAGATGGCCCAGCACCCCCAGAGGCTGACGCAGAGGAAGAAGACGGAGGCGCGCGAAAGGCGCAGGGGGCAGCGTTGGGCGAGAGTCCGCAGTCTGCCGATCATGGCGAGCGTTCCTTCCGGGGCAGGGTGCGGAGGGGAAGCTGGACGTCGAGTCCCGGGCGCAGTTCGCTGACTTTCTGCCAGGTCTCTGGAAGCCAGCGACCGTCCTTGTCGAGCATGACGTGGAACGTGCCCGGCAAACCGCGGAGAATGTCATCGTACTCACGTTCGATGCCACTGATGCCCACTTCGCTGCCATCGCTTCCGTGAGCCACTCTGCCGATATACTCGCGCCATCCAGGCTCGGGCGCCAGGTGACGCCGGAAGCCGGAGGAAATCTCCATTCCGGGCACTTGGTCAGCCAGCGCTTCCAGGCGCACGGCACGCTCCGCGGGGAGGTCCCGCGCCAGTTCAAGGCGGGTGCCCAAGGCGGTGCTGGGGAGCGGCCGGGGCAGGGTGGCCGTGAGCCAGGGTTCCGCCTCGAGGATGGCGAGGAGAGCGCTGGCCTGGGCGGCGTCACGGGGAACGCGCCAATGCAGCGCGAAGACGCGGTCGGACCAGGCCAGCGGGCGGTTGTCGCGGTCGAGGATGCGACCGCGCCCGGCAGGCACGACCCCCTCGAAAACGGCCTCCCGATACATGGCTTCCAGATAGCGCTCGCGGTCGAAGACCATGAACTGCGCCAGGCGCAGCAGGATCAAGAGGCCCCAAAGGCAAAGGATGAAGAGCAGAACGGTGAGGCGGTTGCCGATCCGCAGGTCAAGGCGCGACGAGGGCTTCGGCCCGGCGCGCGGCGGGTCACTGCAGCAGGTTACGGCTGGCGTGATGGCAGGGAACACGTCCGCACCAGGAAGAGAGCCTGCCGCCCGGTCAGTTCGCGCTCTGCTGCCGGGAGCGGGTTGCCGGCCAGGTGGCGACTCCACGTGGCCAGTTCGAGTTGGACCTGCTCGAGGCGCGCGTCATGGCGACGGAGTTCCAGAGTGACCTCACGGGCGCCGGTCAGCAACAAGGCGCCAAGGACAGCCAGCAGACAGGCGCCGAAACGCCGTTTCCAGGCTTCGATGTCCGGGCTGATGCTCATGGTACGCCCTCTCTCCTGGCGACTGCCCGCGGGCAGCGCCTCCAGCCGTGCTCAGGGAGCCTGGTCAGGTTGCCGCAGTTCAGCGGCCATCTGCGCCTCGGTGCGGCGCCGTTCGTGTTCGAGCACGAGGCGCATTTCCTCGTCCCAGCGCGTGCTGTTCCAGATTTCCAGTCGGTAGCCACAGCCGACCAGGGCCGCCTCCGTTCCCGGCTCCAAACCGAGGATACTCCGGAAGGGGTGCGGGATCGTGATGCGACCCTGGTTCGAGACCCGCTCCGGTTCCGTCCACGGCCAGATCGTACGCGAGGTCCGCCGGAGGCGCACATCGGTGAGGGCCTGGCGCACGGCTTGGTCGTCCTGCCGCGACATCTCGTCCCAGACACTCTGCGGGTACACGCCCAGCGCACCCTCGGGATGAAGATGCAGCATCACGGCCGCACCCAGCCGCTCAAACTCAGCGGCGAAGCGCGGGGTGAGGCGGATCCTCCCGTTGGCGTCGATCTGACAGCGGTCCTGGCCAGCAAACTCAACCATGCTCACTCGCGCGTAATGGCCAACCTGAACACTCGCACTTTCTTCCAATACGTTCCAAACCATAACAGTTTTCGTCCAACAATGCAAGGTACTGAGTCCACTATGGGCGCAAGTCAGCTCCGTCGGTGGTGACACCTCAGGTCCTGGGTTTCAGGAAACGGCGAGACGGCGAGACGGGGAAACGGCGACTGGAGGAGACGGACAGGGAGACTGGCGGAGAGGAAAACAGGGTTCAGGGTCGGCCAAGCCCCCGGCTGGTGCCGGAC
>CAILKC010000733.1 GCA_903834675.1 uncultured Victivallales bacterium
GCCGGTCGGACAGGTCAGGGCCCCGGCCACCTCCACCCCGCCGCGGGCCGCCAGCGGCAGGCGCTCGTTGAGGGAGGCCATAAGGATGCCCTCTGTCTGGCGGAAGGGCAGGCTGCCAGGCTGGCCGGTCAGGGCCTGTCGCGTCAGGGTCCAGTCGCCGCGGTTGCCAGTGCTGACAACCAGTTCGGCGCTCGGGCTCTCGGCCGCCAGGCGGGCCACCGGTTTGTCGGCGAAGCTGCCGCCGCTGGGCTCGACGTCCACCCGACCGACGATCAGGTCGGCGCGGAGTGCAGCGCCGACGCCACCGAGGGTGATGCCGAGGACCAAGGCTGTCTTTGAGCACAGGTTTCGGAAGCTCGTATCAGGCCTCATCGTTCACCTCGCAGCAGCACCGACCTGCGACCCGCCCAGCAAAACTCGGCGCCGCCATGGCAGCGCCAGCGGAGCGGCCGTACCCATGGCAACCTACATGTTCTCGATGGACGCGCCAGCGCCGCCGTAGGTGATGCAGAAGGCTGTGTCGCGGGCTTGCGTCGGCGCGGTGCCGTGCTACTCTGAGGGGCGTGGAGCCCGAGGGTCTCGATCACGACGAAAGCGACCACGGCGAGGGGTTTCAGCCAGACCTGTGAGCGTCCGGCTGCTGGCCCCCGAGGCGCTCAGGCGGCCATGTCCCTAGTCCCAAGGAGGCACGCATCCCGATGAAACGCGCGGTGGTGGCCGGGCACATCTGCCTGGATATCATTCCTGGCATCGACCACGGTTTCCAACTGGTGCCGGGCCGACTCTACGAGGTCAGCGCGCCCACGATCGCCACGGGCGGGGCGGTCTCGAACACGGGAGTGGCGCTGCACGTGCTGGGGGTGGAGACGGTTCTGGTCGGCAAGGTCGGCAACGATTCCTTTGGCCGCTCTATCCTTGAGGTTCTGCGCGGTTACGGCCCGAAGCTGGCCGATGGCATGGTGGTGGTGCCGGGGGCCGTGAGTTCGTATACGGTGGTCATCAGTATCCCGGGAACAGACCGGATGTTCCTGCACTGCCCCGGGGCCAACAGCAGCTTTGTCAGCGCGGATTTTGATCTGGCTCGGCTGGACGGGGCGGCGGTGTTTCACTTCGGTTACCCAGCCTTCATGGCGGCCACCTGCGCCAACGGCGGCGCCGAGCTTGTGCGCCTGTACCGGGACGTGAAACAGGCCGGCGTGACGACCAGTCTGGACCTTGGCATGCCGGACCCCAGCGGCCCCGGGGGGCGGGCGGATTGGGGGGCGATCCTTGAGGCGGTCCTTCCCAGCGTCGATCTTTTCATGCCCAGCGCGGACGAGTTGCTCTACGCCCTGGACCGGGGGCGCTTCGGCGAGGGTGACAACCTGGGAGCGGCGGATCTGTCACGCTTGGGGGCCCGGTTGCTGGACCTGGGGGTGGCGGTGGCGGCAATCAAGCTTGGTGCCCGCGGCATGTACATCCGGACGGCCTCGGCGTCTCGCCTGCGGGCCATGGGACCCGCCGCCCCCCGTGATCCTGGCGCCTGGGCCGAGCGCGAGCTCTGGTTTCCGATTTTCCGGCCGGCGCGTTTCATGGGCGCCACGGGGGCAGGGGACACGACGATTGCCGGCTTCCTGGCCGCGTTACTGAGGGGACTTGGGCTGCTGGAAGCAGGGCGGTTCGCCACCGCGGTTGGCGCCTGCAATGTCGAGGCTCCGGATGCGTTGGGCGGCATCCGTTCCTGGGACGAGACCACGCGGCGCCTTGGGGCGGGTTGGGAGACGGTCCCCTTCGCCCTGACGGCGGCGGGCTGGCGCGAGGGGGCGCACGGCGTCTGGCAGGGTCCGGCCGAGCGCTAGCGGGCGCAAGCCCCAGGTCGAGTGAGGAGCAGGCCCAACCACGAGCCAGGCCCACGGGTCTACCGGGCTCTGCCGCGGGTTCATTCCGCTGGGGGCGGATTGAGGACGTAGCGGCAGAGGCGGATCAGGCTGAGGATCGGTCGCTCGGGGTCGAACTGCGAGCGCAGTTCCGCGGCCAGTCCGACACTTTCCTCATGCAGGGTCGCATAGCGCAGCACGGCCATTGCGATGAGGGCACTGTAGGCGAGGCACAGGCCCCAGTAGGCATGAGGGCCCGCGTGCTGGACGACGAGGCCGACCAGGACGCTGGACGAGCCCATCGCGACCGAGGTAATGCTGAGCCACATGGCGCTGTAGCCGGCCCGTAGGGCGGGTCGCATGCGTTGCAGCATGCCGCGGTTGGCGGCCACGAAGAAGCCGGAGTAGGCCACTACGCAGGCGGCCGACACGGGGATGACGATTCCCAGCGGCGTGCGTTCTCGCAGCAGGGCGAAGCTGGCCAGAGCGATGGCCATCAGGATGCCGGAGAGCACTTGGACGGGGCCGGTGCCGTGACGGTCAGCCAAACGTCCCCACCAGGGGCCGGCGACCATGGCGGCGGCGCTGCCCATGGCGGTGGTAAACATGATCATGGCCGGGGCGATATGCAGGTAGTCACGCATGCTGAGGACGGTCAGCGTGTTCTGGCCGACGGTGACAAACAGCCCCAGGCTGGTCCAACGGGCATAGCTCATGAAACTGCGGTCACGCAGCACGAGGCGCAGGTCCACCAGGGCGTGGCGGCGGCGGGTGGAGAGGCTGGGACCGCCGCCCGGGATGCGGCGCATGAGGCTGATGCTAGCCAAGCCGGCGGCGATGCCCACCGCCGACAGCGCGCCGAACTTCCACAGTGCCGGATGGTGACCGAGGAAGAGGAACGTCCCCAGGCCGATGCCGACGTTGACCACCTGCACCAGGATGATCTCCATGCTGAAGTAGCGCCCGCGCTCGTTCCCGGGCACAATCTCATGCAGCCAGGGGAACCAGCCGGCACAGGTCAAAGAGCGCATGGTGCAGAAGCAGAGCACGCCGGTGAAGAGAGCGACGCCGGCCGCATGGCTACCCCATACCGCGTAGATCCACGGGGTGAGCACGAGGGGAAAAGCCATGAGGTTGCGCGCGGTCCAGCCGGCGGTCATCATGCGGCGCGGTCCGATGCGGTCGACCCAGTGACTGACTACCAGGGACAGCACCAGGGTGAAGGGCATGATGGAGACCACCACGCCGACGATGCCCGAGGGAATCGCCAGGGCCCGGGCGTGCAGGACCAGCACGGAGCCGACCAGCAGTTGCCAGGATACCGTGTTGAGAAAGGAAAAGAGCAGGAAACGCCGCGCCGCATTTCCCAGTAATCGGAGTGAATCAAGTCTTGTAGCGAAGGGGTTCAAGGGCCACATTTCCTGTCGGGGCCTGTGGCCCTGTGGAGTGGTTAGCCTAGTCCGCTTCAGGCCGAATGCA
>CAILKC010000734.1 GCA_903834675.1 uncultured Victivallales bacterium
GAGCCCTGTAGGGGCGAGCCATCTGCCCTACCTTCGCACCGAGGTCGCATGGTCCGCCCCTTCAGGGCTCAATCTTCGCTGTGGACGGGTACCCAGGGCGTTGCCCTGGGCGCCCGAAACGCCCCCTTGGGGCTGAATACCACAGCCCATCCTTATTGCACAGGTCGACAAATGTGGTCATGGCCTCCTACCCCAACAGGGTTGCGTCTTGGCACCCTGACCCAACCCCGTTGGGGCAGGATACGCAGTTGCACCTGAGTAGTCACCCCGCGTCCTGGTAGGTCCGGTCGGCCGCGGCGTCTGGGGCAGGAGGTCGGTCGGGGTTCAGCCGCCGTAGCGCCCGACGCGCTTGGCCACCTCGGCGGCATGGCGGTAGGCCGCGAAACTGACCGTCGGCGGGACCGAGTGGTCGGAGTGGTAGATGTATCCGCCCCCGGGCATGGCGGCAGTCACCTTGCTGCTTACCTCGGCCTCGATCGCCTCGAGGTCCCCCGTCGCGAAGACATCCATATTCATATTGCCGAAGAAGCTGAGCCGGTCGCCGTAGAGCGGTTTGAGTTGACGCACGTCATTGCCAGCCCGTGCTTCGAGCGGCTGGATACAGTCGACCCCGGCCTCGATGAGCAGCGGGATGAACTCACCCACATAGCCATCGCAATGGATGATCAGCGACACGTCGTGGGCGTGGCAGAGATCGGCAATCCGCCGGTGCTGCGCCAACACCATCTCGCGGTACAAGGCTGGCGAGAAGAGCATGCCGTTGCGGTAGCAGAGGTCGGCAAAGAACCACACCGCGTCCGGCCGCTCGGCGCCCGCGAAAACCTGGCGGCAAAGCTCGTAGACCAAGTCCGCCTGGGCCGTCACCATCTCCCGGAACCACTCCGGATCCAGCGCCATCACCGGCAGCGCTTCCTCCATGCCCAGCGCCCGGAGCACCCACCAGACCGGTTCGGGCGGCGACAGGGTGACGAACTGTCCCCGTGCCTGGGCGGCGCCGATCGTCTCGGCCAGACCGGCCGGGATGCGGTCAGGGGTTGGCGCCAGACGGTGCCGATGCGCGGCCCAGTCGTCGCGGGTCTTGAGCAGGTGGTCAACGTCGGCCGGCGGCGCGTAGTTCGACTTCCAGGCCTGGCGCACGATCCCGTCCCGATCGCGGGCGAGGGTGTAGTCCGGGCCGTCCTCAAGCGTCTGCGGCGGCAACTGCAGCGAGCCGTCGAGGTAGGCCATGCAGAGACCATCAAAGCCGAAGAAGGCATTCGGGGTCTGGTCGGCGGGGAGGCCCTCCCGGCGCCAGCGCAGGAGCGTCTCCGGCCAGTGGCAAATCTCAAGCCTCGGGACGCGGTCGGGTTCCTGCCGTCGCAGGGTTTTGCGCAGGCGTTCGCGAGACGTCATGTCGGACATCATGGTGCCTCCCGCAGGCCAGCGTCGGCAGCACTCACTCGGCCCCGCCGCGCCGACTGCTGACGGCAATATACCCGCAATCCGGCCTCAACCTAGGCAACCCCCCGTCGTGGGTGCATGACCCATCGGCCGCCACCGCCCCACGGCGGTGGCTGAGACGGCAGCGGGCCGGGGCGCGGACCGGGTGGACGGACCCACGGCTCGAGCGAAATCCTGCCCGCCGGGCGGGGTCGCGCCGCCGTGGAAGGCCGCTATAGTGTAGGGATTCGTGCCTGAACCGCCGACGGGAGAAAGGATGACCATGGGTAGCGCATTGAAGGCTAAGGCATTTCTTCGGCGTCACGGGCTGAGCCCCGCGGCTCTCGACGTGGCCGCGGTGCAGGCCAGCTTCCTCAGCGAGATGGAGGCCGGCCTGGCGGGGCAGCCGAGTTCTCTGGCGATGATCCCGACCTATGTGACCATCGACAAGCCGGTTCCAGCCAACACGCCGGTGACCGTGATGGACGCGGGCGGGACGAATCTGCGGGTGGGTACGGTCCGCTTCTCGACCGCCGGGGTGCCCGAGATCACGGACTTCCGCAAGTTTCCGATGCCTGGGGTGGGGGCGTATGCTTCCAAGGACGACTTTTTCGCTTCCCTGGCTGAAGCGTTACGGCCCGTAGCGGGGGCCTCGTCCCGGATCGGGTTCTGCTTTTCCTATGCCACCCAGATCACCCCGGACTGCGATGGCAAACTCCTTTACTGGACCAAAGAGATCCAGGCTCCGGACGTGGTGGGGACCTTCGTCGGGGCGGAGTTGAACCGCAAGCTGGCGGCGGTGGGCTGCGGCGGCAAGCGCATCGTCATCCTCAATGACACCATTGCCACCCTGCTGGCGGGCAAGAGTTTCGGCGCGGCGCGACGCTACGAGAACTACACCGGCGTGATCGTCGGCACCGGCTCCAATACCGCCTACGTCGAGGACAACTCACGGATCACCAAGCTGCCCGGACTGCCGCCAGGCGCCATGGCCATCAACCTCGAGTCCGGCGGTTTCGGCAAGTGCCCGCGCAGCGACTTCGACACGATGTTGGACGCCACCCTGGCCAACCCGGGTCGGCAGAGTTTCGAGAAGATGATCTCCGGTGGCTACCTCGGCGGTGTGGCACTGCACGTGCTGCGCGCCGCCGCCTTCGAGGGCCTGCTCTCGCCGGCGGCCGGCGCCGTCATGGGCGCCTGGCAAGACTTACCCACCAAGGACTTGGATGGCCTCCTCGCGAACCCATTCCAGGCCGGGCCGTTTGCCCAGGCGGCCTTCACCTCAGCGGATCTTGAGATGATGATGCTGCTGTGTGCCGAGGTCGTGCGTCGGGCCGCGGTCCTGATCGCCATCAACATCAGCACTCCGGTGATCAAGACCGGTAGCGGCAAGAACCCCCTGCATCCGGTCGGCATCACGGTGGACGGTTCGACCTACTACAAGACAACGAACCTGAAGAGCCAGGTGGAAGAGAACCTGCGCCACATCCTGGGTCGGCGGGGCGTCCACTTCGAGATACTGAAGATCGACGAAGCGCCATTGATCGGCGCCGCGGTAGCCGGTCTGACCCTCTGACCGGCGTCAGGAGTGGATGGCGTTGCCGGCCTCTTCCAGGCGCCGCAGCTTGTAGATGAGAGCGCGGCGGCTGATGCCCAGGGCGTTGGCGGTTTCCGTGCGGTTGTAGCCGTGCTCGCGCAAGCTCTGCAGGATCAGCATGTCTTCCACCTCTTGCAGGCGTCCCGCGGGCGCTTCAGGCTCAGGCAACCCAGCGCCACTGGCTTCCAGGATGCGGCGCGGCAGATGCTCGGGCAGGATGATGCCGCCGCGGGCCATCAGGACGGCGCGCTCCATGGCGTTCTGCAATTCGCGGACGTTCCCCGGCCATTCGTAGAGCGCCAGGCGGGCCGAGACAGCCGGCGAGAAGCGTGGCCGCCCACCGCCATGGCGCTGGGCAAAGAGGTTGGCCAGGGGCAGAATGTCGGCCGCGCGTTGACGCAGGGGCGGCAGCCGAATCTCGATCACGTTGAGGCGGTAGTAAAGGTCTTCGCGAAAGCGCCCCTGGGCGACCTCGGCGTCGAGGTCGCGATTGCTGGCGGCGATGAGGCGGACATCGGTCTGAAAGACGCGGTTCGAACCCAGGCGCTGGAAGCTGCCGTCCTGGGTCACGCGCAGCAGTTTTGCCTGCAACGCGGGCGGCATCTCGCCGATCTCATCCAGGAAAAGGGTGCCACCGTGGGCCTCCTCGAAGCGCCCGACCCGTGCCTCCACGGCGCCGGTGAAGGCGCCTCGATCATGGCCGAACAGCTCACTCTCGAGGAGGTTCTCCGGGATGGCGGCGCAGTTGATGCAGAGCATGGAGTGGCCCTGCCGGGGACTCCAGGCATGAATCAGCTTGGCCACGACCTCCTTGCCGGTACCACTCTCGCCCGTGAGGAGTACCCGCGAATCGAAGGGCGCCACCAGGGCGGCATCGCGTAAGGCATCGCGCATGGCGGGGCTCTCGGCCACCAGGCCAGGAGGCACCTGCAAGCCGGGAACGGCGGGCTGCAGCGCCGAGTCCCGCGCGCCGATCGCCTCACCGACCATGCTGCGCAGTTCATCCAGGTCGACCGGTTTCTCCAGATAGTTCAGCGCGCCGTCGCGCATGACGCCCACCGCA
The DNA here is from genome assembly GCA_903834675.1 of uncultured Victivallales bacterium. The sequence continues at coordinate 4,080 of CAILKC010000734.1, forward strand.
TCGCGAATGTCGGCAAAGGCGGTGACCATGAGGACCGGCAATGTCGGCAAGCGCTCACGGGCGTGGCGCATGAGTTCCAGTCCCGACATACCGGGCATGCGGACGTCCGAGATCATCAGGGCCACGGGCCGCCCCCCCAGGATGGCCAGGGCCTCGCTGCCCGAAGGCGCTTCCGCGACGGCAAAGCCTTGTTGGCGCAGGAAGCCGGCAAGTAACTGCCGCTGACTGGGATCGTCATCGACGACCAGGATGAGCGGGGGAGTGGTCGGAACGGAATTCATGCCGGATGGGCTCCGCTGGGCAGCAGGCGGCTGAGGCGGAAAATGCAGCCACCGGTGGGGTTCGGGATGTGAGACACCTCCCAGCCATGCGCCAGGGCAATCTGCCGGACGACCGCCAGGCCGAGGCCAGTGCCGTGGTCGCTCAGGGTGAAGTAGGGCCGGAAGATCTCCGACTGCGCTTCGGGCGGAATACCGGGGCCATCATCGACCACTTCCAGATCCACCCAGCCAGCGCGGGGCAGCAAACGCACGGCGATATGCCCAGAGCGGGGAACGGCCTGAACCGCATTGAGCAGCAGATTGAAGAGCACCTGCCGCAGCATGGTCGGGTCGGCCATGATCTCCAGGGGGTGGTCCGGGCACTCGAAGTGGATAGCCTTGTCATCGAGGTCCGTTTCGAGGGTGCGGGCGACATCGCGGGCCACCGCCACGGGCGATACCGGGACCGGCCTGGGTTCGCGCGGCTTGGCGTAGTCGATGAACTCATTGAGTCGGGCGGTGATGCGATCGACCTCTTCCATGGCCCGGCCGAGCTGGTCGCGCGCCGCCTTGGGCGTATCCACGTCGCTGGAGACCATCTGAGCGATACCGCGCACAAGGTTGAGGGGATTGCGGGTTTCATGGGCCAACCCAGCGGCGGCCAGGTTGAGTTCGCGCAGGTAGCTATTCAGGGCACGGGCGCGGGTCAGGCGCAGCTCCAGTTCGGTGGAGCGCGTCAGGGAACGCCAGGCCAAGGCGGCGCCGACCGCCGCCGCCAGCGCCACCGTCGCCATGGCCAGACGGAGAAGCCAGTCGTGGTTGATCACTCCTTGGGCGGGCTGGTCGTTGAGCATCAGCACCATCATGTGCAGGCCCTGCTTCTCGTAGAGTTCGCGGTACTTCTCGGGGCTCTGCATGAAGGGATGCGATTGGTGCCAGCGCTCCCAGCGACTGCGGCGGCGGGCGCGCTCATCGCCTGGGGGCGGCGCCTGGCCGTCTTCCGCCTGCGGCTCGCGTTCGCCCTGTTCCTCCGGGTCCCAGAGCACGGCGGCGGCGGCCTTTTCGGCAGCGGCCTCGGTCCAGACCGCGGACGGGGGCGGGCCGGGAGGCGGCGCCCCCGGCGGCGGCAGCTCGGGTCCCAGTTCGACCAGAGCCGCCACCAGCAAGCGGTCTGCCGCCCGCCGGAACGTGCCCGGCGCCAGGTCGGCCAGGTCGCCCTGAATGGCCTGGCCGCCAGCGGCCACCACCTCTCCGGCCGGACTGAGCAGGGCGATGCCCAGCAGTTCCCGCGACTGTGCCAAGGCCTCCAGCGCCCCGACGAGACGCTGCCGCGAGACCACGCCCAGCCGCCGCTGCGAACGGATCACCACGGCCAGCGAGTTGGCGATATCGTGGGCCCGGTTCAATTGACTTTCTTCGACCGCCTGGCGCAGACGCCGATGCTCGACTACCTGCCAGAACAGGATGGCCGCCAGCAGCAACGCCAACAAGGCATAGACGATGGATGAACTCTTACGCATCCTGCGCGCCTCGCTTCAGGGAGCCGCCACCGGCCCCGGCTGGCTGCCCGGCTCCAGGTAACGCCGCAGCGTCTCGGGGCTGGTCTGCTCGCGGATCATCTCGTGGCGTCCCTGCTCCGCCTCAGTCACGGCTGCCAGGGTGGCGCTGCTGTCGACCAGGGTCGGCGTGAGAAAGATCAGCAACTCGGTCTTGCTCGTGCTGGTAACTGTACGCCGGAACAAGGCTCCGAGCCAGGGGATGCTTCCCAGGATTGGCGTCTTGTGTACGGTCGAGGTCGCCTGATCCTCCATCAGGCCGCCAATCACCACGGTGCGACCGCTGGGCACGACCACATGCGTCTCGGCCGAGCGTTTGGCGAACACCGGCGCGTTGACGGTCTCGGAGATGGCGACGGTGTCACCGGTAATCGTCGAGATTTCCGGGGCTACGTCCAGCTCGATCAGCCCGGCGCTGCCGATATGCGGCGTGACGGTCAGGATGATCCCGATGTCCTCATACTCGACCGTATTGATGGTCTGCCCGGTCTCCGTGGTGCGGCTGTTACGGATAAAGGGCACTTCCTGGCCGATGGTGATCTTCGCCTCCTCGTTGTTGCGGGCCAGGATCGAGGGCCGCGACAGCACGTTCAACTTGCTCACTTCGGCGATGGCACGCAGGGTGACCTGCAGATCATCCTGCAAGACGCTGACGATGCCGCCCTGAGTCTCCGACGCCACCCCGAACAGCGAGGAGAGGACGGACTTGTCGCCATCCGCCGCGGTGTGGGCGTACTTGAACTCCAGGCCGAGGTCAAGATCATCTTTGTGAGTGACTTCGAGGAAGAGGACCTTGATGAGGGCCTGGGCCACGGGCTTGTCCAGCGCGGTGAGTACCTGCATGACCTGCTCATTGGTGGCTGCGTCGGTGGTCACAAACAGCGTCCGCGTCGCTTCGTCAATCTCGATGTGAGCCTGGCGTTGACTGCGTGACGTGGGCGTGGCCGCTTCGGCACGCCCCCGCACAAAGCGCCCACCGGACGCCGGCAGCGCCGCCGGCGCGGCGGGCGCGGCGGGCGTGGCGGGCGCGTCCTGCGCCGCGAGCGGGATGCTCCCGGGCAGGCTCAGCAGGCCGACGGCTATGCCGAAGCCCAGGCGCCACACGGCCTGCCTGAGGCTACGGCGACTGGAGAGAGGCCGGCAAAACCGGCACCGCGTCAAGGTCTTCATGGCTAATCTCCTGGCTCAGCGCGGGCTGGATCCCATGGTGCTGGTGCTGCCGCTAGTGCCGGTGTTGCGCGAGGTGGAAGCGCCGGTTGTCGTGCGCGTTGTGGTGCTGTTACTGGATCGGCGAGAGCTGCTGGCGGCGCCCGTGGTGCTGCTGCTATCGAGGTCTTCGAACATGCTGTCGAGGATTTCTTTGGCACGGGTGACGTCGGCGTTCTCCATCTGGTAGACATGCACGATGGGGACGTTCGCCGGGGTGGCATCCAGCTCCTTGACGACCCTCTCGATATCTTCCACGGTGGCACTCGAGGCGCTGACGATGACCGAGTTGGTGCGGGTATCCGCCACCGCCAGCACCTTGGCTTCGCTGAGCTTGCGCTGACTCTGGCTCGAGCCCTGCTGCGTCTGGGCCTGCGGACCGAAGGGCATGCCGCCAAATCCAGGCATACCGCCGCCACGGCTGCGAGTGCCGCCGCCGCTGCTACTGGTCGTCGTGTCCGGGTACAGGCCGGTGAGGACATTGGCGATCTGCGTCGCATCGGCGTAGCGCAGGGGAAAGACGCGGAGGGTGGTGACCGCTTCGCTCGGCAGGTCCAGTTCGGCGACCAGTTCGGCAATCTGGGGCAGGACTTCCGCTGGAGCGGTGACGACCACGGCATTGCCGCGCTGGTCGGCTACGGCTTTGACATAGGAGGCGGTTTGCCGGGCTTCGGCGGAGGTGTCCGAGGCTGCCGCGCTGTCGCCGCCCTCGCCACCGAACCCGCGCATCCTGGCAAAGAACTCGCCCGCCCCCCGTCCAGAGCCGCGCGACGACTGAGTCCCGGCCTTGGCTGAGGGCGTCTCGTACACCTTGTTGATCACGTCCGCGGTCTCCGTGGCATCCGCATAGCGCAGGGACATGACCTGGATGTCCAGGATGCTGGAGACGGTCGTGTCGATGGCCTGAACGACCTCCAGCAGGCGACGAATGTTGGCGCGTGTGTCGGTGATGACCAGCGCATTGCCGTCTTCGTTGGCGGTCATGGTCGCCCCTGCCGGAACCAGCGGTTTGAGCGTTTCCATGAGCTTGGTGGCGGTGGTGTGGCGCAGAGGGACGATCTGGGTGACGATCTCACTGGTGCGAGGGACCGTGGCCGGGTCGCTGCCGGAACACACGGGGATGTCGCGCGCCCGAGCGTCGTCGCGCCGCACGATGCGCAGCGTGCGCTCGGTACGAATCACCGCCAGGCCGCGGTCATTGAGGACGGTATGCAACAGGGCCACCGCCTCGTCGGCCGTCAGCGGATTGTGACTGACGATGTCCACCGTGCCGCTGACCGGCGCCTCACGCACGATGACGAA
>CAILKC010000735.1 GCA_903834675.1 uncultured Victivallales bacterium
ATGAGCAGACGGTCTCCTGGTCTCGTGGGTGATGCTTCGAAACCATAAGCCGTCTGCTCACTTCGTCGCCCCCCTGGCGGAACGGTCGGGACCCGCCCGGCGACCGGCGTTCAACTTGCGCGTCTTCCTGAGGTCTGGTTGACAATCTGCAGGACTTCCCGGCCCATTTCCCGATAGATCTCCGCCCGCTTGCGCTCGGTGATGTCTTCGATGGTGGCCATGGTCCGCTTCGGCTGACCGGCGGCGTCCCGGATGAGGGTCATGTTCACATTTACCCAGGCCACTGTGCCGTCCTGGCGCAGATAGCGTTTCTCTAGGCGGTAGTTCGGCGCCTCGCCTCGCACGACCTGCTGAAAGAGCTCCGCATCCCGTTCCCGATCGGCGGGGTGCGTAAGGTCCCCAATCCGCATCTGCAGCAGGTCGTTGGCGGAGTAGCCGGTGATCTCGCACAGCTTCTGGTTCACCCGCAGCCAACTCCCGGTGCGCGGATCCGCCTGGGCCATCCCGATGGAGGCGACCTCGAACATGGCACGGAACTCGGCCTCGCTCTCCCGCAGCGCCTCCTCCGCCTGGCGTCGCTTGTGCCGCTCATCGGCCTCGCCCAGGGCACGCAACACGGCCGGCACCAGCCGCGCGAGCCGGTGCTTGAGCACGCAGTCCGTCGCCCCTGCAACCATACACGCCACCGCCTGCTCATCGCCCAGGGTGCCGGTGAACACGACGAAAGGGACCTCGGGCCGTTTCGTCCGTGCCAGGGCCATGGCCGCCATCCCGTCGTAGCCGGGCAGGCTTAAGTCCGAGAGGATCAGGTCAGGAGAGGCCTGGTCGAGCGCCGCTTCGTAGGCGGCGCGGTCGCTGACGACTTGCAGGTTACAGGCCAGGCTGGGGTTCAGCCGCAGTTGGCCCTGAACCAGCTCCGCGTCGCGCGGGTTATCTTCAAGATAGAGAATCTGTAGCAGCTTGCCCATCGTGACCCCAGCGTTGAGCTCAGGGTGGCTTGTGCCGCAACGACCGCACGCAGCCCGGCGGCGGCTCGTTGACCACGGCCCAGAAAGCGCCGACCAGCTTCATTGCTTCCACGAACTCCGGGAACTTCACCGGTTTGACGATGTAGGCGTTGGCGCCGAGTTCGTAGCTCTTGATCAGGTCCGACTCCTCGCGCGACGAGGTCATCACCACCACCGGGACCACCTTCAGCTGCGGGTCACTCTTGATCTGCCGCAGCACCTCGATGCCGTCCACCCTGGGCATCTTCAGGTCCAGCAGTATGACGGCGGGATTGCCGACGTGACGGTCGGCGAACGGACCCCGCCGATAGAGGTAGTCGAGCGCCTCGACCCCGTCGCGCAAGGCGACGACCTCATTGGCCAGATTGTTCTGCGTCAGGGCATCGAGCGCCAGCTCGGTGTCGCGGGGACTGTCGTCCACCAGCAGGATGCGTCTCAGGGGGAGGCTGGTGGTGCTCTGTCCTTTCGGTTGTGTGGTCATGGTGTTCCTTTCCTAAATGAAGAATGAAGAATGAAAAATGAAGAATGAAGAATGCGGAATGGGGCTAAGTCGGCTCCGATTCCGTTCCTTTCGCGCATTGTTCATTCTGTATTCTTCCTTTCTTTGGCGTTTTTGATAATCGTGACGAAGATCGCGATTAACTGGCTCGTCTCGTCCGTCAAGGCGGACAGGCGTGACAGGGGAACAATGGCGGCTTCGATGAGCAGTTCCAACCAGTAAGCGGTTTCGTCGAGTTCCTTCAAACAGTCACCCATCTTGGCAACGAACTCCGCCTTGGATCTCGCCCGGTTCGCTTCCCGGTAGTTCGCGCCGACCGCCGTGCCCGACCGCAGAACCTGTTTGCCGAGTACCTGTGCGACCGTTTCCTTGGGCAAGGCCGAATACATCTTGATAATCCGCAACGCGAACGTCTTAGTCCTCTGCGCCAGGTCCTTTTCGTTTTGTTTGCTCTGCATTTGTCCTGCCCGCACTCTTCATTCTGCCTTCATTCTTTATTCTTCATTCTTCCTTCTTCCTTCTTCACTCTTCATTCTGCCTTCTTCATTCTGCATTTGCTTTCAATGTGAAGTAGAACGTCGCGCCCGCGCCGAGCTTGCCCTCCGCCCAGGTGCGCCCGCCGTGCCGGGCGATGATGCGCCGCACGTTGGCCAGGCCGATGCCGGTGCCCTCAAACTCGTCCGCCCGGTGCAGACGCTGGAAGACACCGAAGAGCTTGTGGGCATACTGCGGGTCGAAGCCGACCCCATTGTCGGGGACGAAAAATGTAGAATGAGGAATGCAGAATGAAGACGGGGGCGGAGACGCCGCCGATTCCGTTCCTTCCGAGCATTTTTCATTCTTCATTCTGCCTTCTTCATTCATCACTCCCACCTCGATCACCGCCGGGTCCCGCGGGCGCGTGAACTTGATCGCGTTGCCCAACAGGTTGGCCAGAACCAGCTTGAGCATCGCGGGGTCGCCCTGCACCGTCGGCAGGGACGAGATTCTCCAGGTGATGCGCCGCGCGCGCGTGCTGGGCTCAAGGTCGCGAAGCGCGTCCTGCACCAGGGCATCCAGGTTGACCCGCGCCTCGATCATCTCCGTACGCCCCATGCGAGAGAACGCTAGTAGGTCGTCAATCAGCACGCCCATCTCGACGCTGATGTCCGCGATGGTCTTCATGTAACGCCGACAACTCTCCGAAAGCCAGCCGGAGGCCTCGCGCATAAGCAGGTCCACGTAGCCCTGCACATGCCGCAAAGGCGCCCGCAGGTCGTGCGAGACGGAGTAGCTGAAAGCTTCGAGCTCCTGATTGGCAGCCTGCAGTTGCGCCGTGCGTTCGACGACGCGTTGCTCCAACTCGGTGTTCAAGTGCAGAATCTCCGCCTGTGCCTGCACCCGCTCGCTGATGTCGCGAATGTTGCACTGGATGACCTTGCGGCCTTCCACCTGGTAGACGTTGCTGATGAACTCGACCTCGTGCCGTCTGCCGTCGTGGGCTTCTAGCGCCATGTTCTCGTAGCGTACGTATCCCTTCTGCTGTAGTTCCGCAAAGTTGTCTGCGTTGGCGACGATATCCCTAAGAAAGCCCAGCTCCCAAACTTTCTTGCCGAGGAAGGCAGCGTGCGAGAACCCCAGCAACTCCACCAGGAACGGATTCACATCCACGACCATCCCGGTCTCGGCGTCAAGGATCAGAATGCCGTCCCGAGCCGCCTCAAAGAGCCGACGATAGCGCACTTCCGAAGCGCGCAACGCCGCCGCGGTCTCGGCCTGGCTCCGGTAGAGTTGGAGGCTCTGTTGCCGCCAAGTCATGGTCACAACGGCCGCAGCGCTAACGAGCAGAAGGCTGGTCCCCACGACCACGATCCACAGCCGTTCGCGTAGCGGCGCGTAGATCTCGGCGGCATCCATGCGGGCCACCAACGCCCAGGGCGAATTGGGAATGGAGCGCAGGGCCGACACCACCGCCACGCTGCGGTAATCCACCCCTGCCATGATGCCTTCCCGCCCCTGGACCGCCTGAGCCGCTGGTAGCTCGACGCGGTCCAAAGGCAAGCTCAGCTGCAATGCGGTATTCGCCGTGAACCGGAGATGGTTGAGGAAGACGACCCTGTTGCCTTCCCGGCGGACAAGCAGGGTCTCGGCGCTCGAACTGGGCGTGGGCCAACGGGTGAGGATGGGGTAAAGATAAGTTGCCGGGTTCCTGCGCAAAACGAGCACACCCAGCGGCCGATTTGCGTCCGCCGCGTCGAGGATGGGCACCAGCACGGCCAGGCGGGGGAGGCCGTCGGCGTCAAGGTAGAAGTCCTGAAGCGTTACCTGGCCAGAGCGCATGGCCTCGGCTGCACCCTGCGCCAGGATGGGGACGACGGGCCCCGCCTCGGTCGGCACCGACACGCGGGTAACGCCCTGTGCATCCAGCAAGCGGACCTGCTCATACTGATACTGACCACAGTACTTGCCGAACCAGAGCTCGAGCTGGCCTTGCGCGTCCGCGTCCGTGGGCTTTTCCAGAATGCGCCGCACCAGGGCGGTGATGTAGGAGTTTTGGAAGAGTACGCCCCCATCGCCCAGCCGCTCCTGGCGCCACCTCACCAAGTCGCCCACCTTCAGCTCAGCGATGGCCAGCAGCGATTCCTCTATGCTGGTGCGGTAGTGCCGCACGTAACCGCGGTAGTAGAAGGTGCCGACGGCAAAAACGCCCGCCGCTAACAGGAGGGCTAGCACCAACATGGCGCGTCCCACGCGCGCTTGCGATGGCCCGGTAGTTCTCATGGCCTGCTGTTTGCTTGGCGGACGCCATCTCTCTGCCGCGGGGCTCTTATCTCGTTGCGAAGGTGGCCTTTGCCGGTCTGGCCAGCGGGACACCGCTGCCGTTCGCACACACCCACATCCGTCAATATACGCTGCGTCTAGCCCATCTGCCATGGAGGTGAAACCCCAGGCAGGGCTGTTCCAAGAAACGACCGCCGTCGTACCGCCGGCAGTGAAAGCGGCGTCGACGGGCCGCGTCCGCGGCCCTCTGCCGCACGCAGTCCATATCGCGCCTCGGCCAGGTGGAGTGCGTGTGGCAAGGTCGCCGACGGCGACCGCGCCACCGCGTTGGCTTGGCGCCTGTGCCATGACTGACGGTGTGTGTTCTCGCGCAACTAGATACGGCAGACAGGCCACGGGTTGTTGCGCCGCCCAGCCCTGTTTCTTGAAACAGCCCTGAACCCCAGCCGAGCTGCCATCCGCCAATTCCGCCGCCAGCGCGAGTCGACAGCACCCCCAAGGCCCTCGTTACGAAGGCGAAGACCCCGGTCTTGGAGCAAAGGGCAACAACGCGCCATGCCGACAAACGCCATCCGGCTCGTCGAGCAGGTGAAGGTGATGCAGAAGATGACCCGCCCCGAGCTCTTCCTAATGTCCCGCAAGGAGTGATGCAAGACGCCAAGGGGTGGCAGCAGGCCGGGGCCTAGAACGGGTTCGTGCCCCAGAACCGGGAGTTGTCGGACGTGTTCCTGGAGTCGAGGATAGCGTACTTCGTTACCCAATTGGCATGACCGTCGAGGTACACGACGTTGGTGCCGTCATTGTGACGCGGGGCCACGCGGTTCCAGTCGTTCCCATCTGCGGCGCCGTTGGGGTGGGCCGCTGGCCAACTGATCCAGTCGTAGACAATGTCGGTCCCGGCCGGGTTGGTGCTGGCGACTTGGGCGTCCATGAACAGCGCCGTCTGGGCTGGATACTGAAACTTGCCGACGGCATTGCCCGTCGTACAACCGCCGACGTTGTGGTAGTTGAGACCATAGTCTGATGGCAGATTGGGCAGTGTGGCGGTGTGATGGGCGCTGACGCTTGGGCAGAGCATGACCTGGGTGTTTTGGATGTAGGGGTTAAGCATCCATTCCCAGCGCAGGCAGGTAGTGGTCGGGCAGGTGTGGTTGCCGTACGGCGTGGTGGTGTCGGCATAGTCCTGAAGATAGAACATCTCGCCCAGGGCCAACTGCTTGACGTTGCTCAAACAGCTCGCTTGTCGCGCTTTGTCCCGCGCTTTGGCCAGGGCGGGCAAGAGCATGGCCGCCAGAATCGCGATGATGGCGATGACGACAAGCAACTCGATGAGGGTGAAAGCTTTTCCGGATCGCATGGCTGAGTTCTTTCTGTCTGCCGGTTATGCGCCAACCGTAGCGGGAACCGCCGATCCATCAGACGCCGCTATCAATGTGATAAAGTACTGCAAGTCTGCGCCTTCGGCAACTCATCCCCAGTCGTGCGGGTGCAGGTCAGCTCTGTAGGTGGTGACACCTCAGGTCCTGGGTTTCAGGAAACGGCGAGACGGCGAGACGGGGAAACGGCGACTGGAGGAGACGGACAGGGAGACTGGCGGAGAGGAAAACAGGGTCCAGGGTTCAGCCCAGCCCCCGGCGGCGGCCGGAC
>CAILKC010000736.1 GCA_903834675.1 uncultured Victivallales bacterium
CGCGCCAGGGCTTGAAGTCGCGCACCAGGCGCCCACCGCTGAGAACCGCGGGCTGTGCCGGCTCAGCCCAGATCGTAAGGTCGGAGTCCTGCGGTCCGAGGGTGAGGGTCGTGCTCAGGTAGTAGGTTCCCGGTTGCACCAGTATGCGGCGCGGGCCGGTGGTCTTACGTGTCTCTTCGAGCGCGCGCTCCACGGTGGCGAAGGGGAGCTCCTGCGTCCCCGGGGCGTCGTCCCTCCCCGTTGGGGCCACGCAGAACTCCACTGCCGCCAGGGCTGGCAAGCAGCAGAACAGGGCCAGTCCGACCGCGATCGAAACTCGCATGGCTACGGCTCCTCTTGTGGCGGGAAGGCGGCTTCGGCGGCAGGTGCCGATCCCGTACTATGGCGCTGCGGGCGGGTTGCGCGACATCATGAGAAGACACGTCGTGACGGTCAGACCAGCAACGCTACCTCACGAGAACCGGGCCGGGTACTGGTGTACCTACTCGACGACCGCCTTGATGGACTGACCCCGAAGCCTTGGACTGAAGGTGTCACGACAGGCCCACGCGCCCGGTCTGCCTCCCCTTGACTGCCCACGGCCACTCTCGCGGCGCGGCACCGGCGCCCCAGCCGGGCGCCAGCCTGTCGAGGTGACGATAGGCCGCCAGTACGTTCTGCGGCGGCGCCTCCGCCGTGATCACATTGCTGGTGAAGAGGAACAGACCCTCGCCGCCGTTGCTGTACTCCATGATCCATTCCACCTCGGCCGCGGCGTCCTCAGGCTGCCCCCAGGGCAACGTCCGGGTCACCGACAGCCCGGCCAGGAAGAGCGGCGCCCGGTCCTGCCGGCCACGCAGTTCCCGCAGGCGGTAAGGGTCGACACCGAATTCGTACTGGAAGCCCTGCCAGCCGCTCCAGCCGCACGCCGAGGCGCTGTTGACGATAGGCATGGCATTACCGTCGCAGTGGAAGATCAGCCGGACCCCGGCGTCGAGCAGCGGCTCAAGGGCACGCCGTGCCTGGGGCCAGTAGTAGTCGTCCAGGAAACGCGGCGACACCATCAGCCCCTGTCCGCTGCAGAAGTCCTGTCCGCAGAAGACCAGCCACGGCAGGTCATACTCCCGCATGACCTTGATCAGCCGTTCATTCCGTGCCCGCGCCTGGATGCCGTCTGCCCAGTACACCTTGCCGACCGCGGCGGGGTACAGGGCGATGGCACTGAGGTAGGCCTCGTAGCCGTACCTGCAGTAGAGCATGAAGTTGGGCTGCGCCTCCCAGTGGGTGGGAATCAGGGCCATGTCACCGACCCGCCCCAGCAAGTCGCCGTAGGACGTGCGGTAATTCTGCTCTGCCGCATCGGCATCGTAGGCCGCACGCACCTCGGCCTCGGAGTCGGGCAGGGATTCGGCCAGCTCCACGAACACCTCGGGCTGGACTGCCGAGAAGTCCTCTTGTGTGACGTGACTGAAACGGATGCCGCCGACCTGGTCAGGGGCCCGAGGTGTGATCAGAGCATCCGCACCCAGCCGCTGGTTGGCCCGCAACATGCCCGTCCACGGATCGGCGAGGTAGGCCTGGACGCTGAGCTCGGCCAGCCAGGCCACACTCTCGACTCCCAGCATCCAGCCGCCGCACTTGGGGATGCGGTCCACCTCCAAGCCCAGGGCTTGCCGCTTGACCCGTTCGTGCTTGCTCATGACGGTTCCCATCGCGGTCATGCCTTGTTCCTCTCTATTGCGGGGCATTCGGCAGACGCAGCCGTCCGGCATTGCCGGCGCCTTTCGGGCGTTGCGGCATCATGGCAGCCCCCACTTCGCGGTCAGATAGGCTCGGACACGATCCTGCTCCTCAGTCGTCAGCGCTCGGCCGTAGACCAGGATCTCGGCGATGTCGCCGGTGAAAAAGGCCTGGTAGCCCGGCGAGAAGCAGCCGACGCGGATGCTCTTGGCCCAGCGGTCCTTGAACGTCGACACCATGACACGCGGGCCGCCGGTGTCCATCCCGGGGACCGTCGCCGGGCGCAAGTCAGCTCCGTAGGGGTTCGCTTGTCTGAGAACCGCAGAGGGTCGAGGGCCTGCCGCCGTGGTGGGTCGAGAGACGAGGGGGGACGCAGTGTCCGAGTCCCCCCGTCGATTCGATCCCGATTTCGATTTCCATCTCGATCCACCATCCCACCGCTACGGTTTCGCGGCGGCACCCCCAGCCGCGGAAGTCGCGGGTTCGCCTCTGCCTCTTCAGCCCCG
>CAILKC010000737.1 GCA_903834675.1 uncultured Victivallales bacterium
GACGAGTGCCTGTTCCAGGCGCTCGATGGGGGCCCAGGTCGGCTCATAGGCGCCTTGGAGTTGGGCTTCGTCGGTGGGCAGGTAGCCGATATAGTCGTCGGCCATGGACACCACCAGGGTCACGAGGTCGGGTCGGATCTGACGGAACCGCGCATTGAACTCGCTGAACAGCTCCCCCGGAACTCCCAGCACCAGCAGGCCGCCGGCGCGCAGGGCGTGGACCTCGGTCCGGACTACGTCGCCGCGCTTTTCGACGCGCGAGCCCAGCGCGCCGGGCGCATCCTTGGTCCGGGTCATTTCCCAAGGCGCGACGGCATAGCCGAGCGGGCCGGGCGCCAGCGCTGACAGGTTCGGAACCGCGGCAAGGACCGCGGCGGCCAGCGCCTCACCCATACGGCGCGGGTGTTCGGCGCCGAGCGTGCAGCAGACGCGGGGATCAATATTGCCGCCGCCTGCCAGCGCAAACATGGCCACGCCTCCCGGCAGGTTCGCCTCGATCTGGTCCTTCAGGTAACCCGGATAGTCCGCCGAGGTTTCCAGGCTGGCTCCTCCCAGGGTCACCGGGTGGCAGCCAAAATTCACCAGCAGACCGGAGAGCCAAGCCGAGCCGCTGGGCCGCACGCCGAGCACCAGCACCGCCGGATCGGCGTAACCGGTGTGGGTCCCCTGCGGGTCGTCCCAGGCGTTGGTCCAAGTGCCATCTGCCTTCTGCACGCGCCGGTTCGAGATCAGCTCCCCGGCCTGCGTCCAGGCCGCTTCGAACCGGGCGGGAACCGCGGCGCGCCAGGCCTGCTCCACGAGGGCCGCGAGACGCTGCTTCAGCTCCTCGAGATAGGCAAGATCCAGTTCATTGACGTGCAGTGCGCCGAAGCTGCTGGCGGGACCCGAGTGAGTGTGCGTGCCGGAGATCATCACGGCGGCGGGCGGCAAGCCCGTCAAGCACTGAATGCGCTGGCGCACCTCGGCCACGAACTCCGCCGGATACCCCAGCACGTCGCTGGTGATGAGGGCCCAGCCGCGGCTGCCCTGCCGACAGACCAGGGCCTCCGCCCGCAGCGGGTGGCCAATCCGCGTGGCCCGGCGCGGCGCGTAGCCCACCAGCAGACAACCGAGAGGCGGCGTGATGTCCGTCGCCGCCGTGCCAATGTGAGTTCCTGTCGTCATGGTTACTCTCGGAAGATAGCACCCCATATCGTCCACGCGCCCCGCGTACGGTTTGGCCAGCCGGCCCGGCAGGCGTGTTCCCACTCGGTCTCCACCGAGTCCACCGGCGCCGTCAACGAGAGGCGCGGGAAGGCCCGACGGCCGCGCCGCCGCCAGCGGGCTCAAGCTCGATCCGCAGACGGCAGCCTACCGCCGCCGCGTAACGCTGCAGCGTCCTGATGCTGGGGGCGTGAGTCGACCTGGCGGACTCGATCCGCGCCACCGCAGGACGACTGGTGCCCATGATCTTGGCAACATCCGCCTGGGTCATCCCGGCGTTCCGCCGGGCGGCAAGGCAGGCATCCAACACCGCGTAGGAAGACCCCAACTCATCGTATGCCTGACGCACGGTCGGGTTCTCGATCCATTTGTCGAAATCCGCCGGAACCGGGGCATAGCGGCCTACGGCAGGAGAGAGTTTCTTCCTCATGGTTTCACCTCTTTCAGACGCTGACGTGCCAGCTCCATCTCGTAGTGCGGCGCTCTTTCGGTCTTCTTGACGAACCCGTGCAGGATGACGATCCGGCGTCCCACCACGGCACAGAAGAATGCCCGCCCAATCCCCTCCTCACCCTTTGCCCGCACTTCGCACAGGCCGCCCCCCAGCATACGGATGTAGGGCATGCCGAGCGCCGGCCCATGCTCCCGCATTCGCCGGAACAGGTGAAGCAGGTCGGCCTGAATACCCGGCGGCAAGCCATCCGCCCAGGCCTGCACCCGGCGGTTGTAGTACTCAATGCGCCATGGTGGCGACCTGGATTCCATAGAGTCACACCATAGTATCAAATATGGTACACTGCAACCCCGTCCTCACGGCCGCTTCGTCACTCGCCGAACACCAGTTCGCCAAAGGCCGCGGGGGTGCCGAACGAGCGCGCTTCGAGGTTCGGCGACCAGAGCGAAAGCTCGATGAACTTGGGGCTGCCGCGGAAGTTGGTGGCCGGATTGGGGACGTAGTTCTCGCGGCCGAGGTTCAGGCACCAGGTGTTGCCGGGTTTCGGCGCCTCGACCCCAAGCGCGGCGAAGGGGATTCTCACCTCGGCGCTCCAGGTCTTCTTCTCGCGGTCGATGCGAGCGGCATACTGCCAGTCGCCGTTCCAGGTGGGGTCTTCCTTGCCGTAGAGCGGCGAGATCGGATCGTCGACAAAGCCGTAGCGGGCGTCGTAGCAGGAGTTCGGGATGGGGTTGAAGATGACGTGGTAGTAGCGCTCGCGGTTGCCGAAGGGGTCAAGGAAAATCTCGAGACACTCCTGACCCCAGGCCGAGCCGTCGCGGCCCTTCACGTCCGGTTCGAACGGCGGCAGGTTCGACCACTGGCACTCGAAGGCGAAATAGAGGCTCGTATCGTCCCAGCCCAGGCGGAAACGCGTGGGTTCCCTGAGTTCGCCGAGACCGATCTCGCCGAGTTCTTCAGAGGGCAAGGCCGCCCAGGCGGGCTCATTGAGCTTGCCATCGAGGGTGACGGCACCCTTCAGACGCGAAACCCGGGCAACCTTCCTGCCGAGGCCGGGTAGGACCTTCTTCTCGCGCAGCGTGGTGAGGTTCCAGTTGAACGGCGTCGAGAGCTCGCCGGTCAGGCGTCCGCCGAGCTTGACGAAGTCCCCGGACTCATTGTCGAAGAAGCGCGGCCAGCCATCCTCGATCCGCATCTTGCCCTTGGCATCGTACCACGAGTCGATGAGAGCGTTG
This sequence comes from uncultured Victivallales bacterium, assembly GCA_903834675.1. Next base: position 2,893 of record CAILKC010000737.1, read on the forward strand.
CGTGCTTCGATCGCCTGGGCGAGCGGCTCGAACTGTTCCCACGATGGATTCAGGCGGTAGGCGTGGTAGAAATAGAAGACCGAGGCGAGGTTCTTGAGGTAGGTGAACTCGCGTTCAACCAGCCGGATGCGGGCCTGTTCGCGCGGCTCCTGGGTGAGGGCCTTGGCGCGCTCCAGGTTCTTCTCCATCGCGAGCAGGAGTTTGGGCGGGAAGAAGTAGGAGATCATGTCCTCCGGCGTGCGCGGCATCAGCGTCAGGGGCTTGCCGCCGCTGCCCTGGAAGCGGCCGACGTACGAATAGAGTTCAAGCCGTTCGTACAGCGGGTCGAAGAAGGCCTTCATGGGAGCGCGGGCCTTGCCATAGGCGGCCCGGTAGTACTCGTTCGCCAGCAGGATCGGGTCCTGCTCCGGGTCCTCGATCATCTTGCCGTAGACGTAGTACACCGGGCCTTCGAGGCCGAGGTTCTCGCCGAAGCCGCACTTGTAGATGCCGCGGACCTTGTTCTTAAGGAAGAAGCGGATTTGTTCGCCGGCGAACTGCGGGGTGCGCTTGGGGGCGAAACCGAGGGTCTGGTAGGTGCCCCAGTTGTAGATGTAGACGAGGAAATCGTCGGCGAAGGGGCGCCACTGGTCGAAGTCTTCCTGCTGGTAGTTGCAGAGCTCGAGGACGACGTTGGCGGGGAGACGGTCGAAGGTCTTGGGCGGATTGGTTGTCGGGCCGTAGGAGAGGATGACGATCTTCTTGCCGGGACGACGCCTCTGCATCTGCTCGGCGAGTTTGCGGTGTACGATCCAGAGCCGTTCGCCCGGGTCGGCGGCGAGGGCTCGGCAGGACGGGCAGTCGCAGGGCACGTAGCCATCGGTCTGCGCGAGCTGGACCATCTCGTAGCCCTTATCGAGCTGCTTCTCCATCTCCTTGAGCATCAACTCCTGCACCGCCGGGTTCGAGATGCAGAGGTGGCCCTGCGCCGACTCGCGCACCCCGCCGATGAGGGCGAAGTACTCCGGGTGCGCCGTGGCATAGTCCGCCTTCGGCACGGCGGCGTAGTAGGAGTGGCCGCCGTAGGTCTTGTAGAAGGTCGGCGAGAACTGGTTGTTGGCAATGTCGTAGGTCGGGTCGAGCCAGCGCACGCAATAGCGCAGATGCGGAGTCCGCACGACGTCGAGACCGGCAGGGACCTCGAGCTTGCCCAGCTTCGGCACCGCGATCCCATTCGGCCCCGGCAGCAGAAAGCGCACCCCGACCTGCTGTTCGAGGAACGCGGTAACCGCCTTGAAGGTGCCGAGGTA
>CAILKC010000738.1 GCA_903834675.1 uncultured Victivallales bacterium
CAGGTAGCCGCCAAAGATGCCGAGGGGCCTTCCCGGAGGGGTTCGGATGGCGATCTCACCTTCCTGGCCAAGTTCCACCGGCGCCCCATCCGGGCCCAGCAGCACGATGTCATAGGTGGGCGCCGGGCGCCCCATGGACCCGGGCTTGGGGGTCATCCAGGGCCAGGTCGCGGCCGTGATGACCAGTTCGGTTTGGCCGTAGCCCTCCATCAGGCGAATCCCGGTCTGTTGCAGAAACTGCTCGTAGACCTCCGCGTTCAGGGGTTCGCCCGCCGTCACGCAATAGTGCAGACTCCGCAGGTCGTAGGTGGAGAGATCCTCCTTGATGAGGAAGCGGTAGACCGTGGGCGGCGCGCAGAACGTGGTCACCCCATGCCGGGTTGCCATGCTCAGCACGCTGGCGGCGGAAAAACGTTCGTAGTCATAGACGAAGACGGCGCTACCCGCCAGCCATTGGCCGTAGATCTTGCCCCAGACCGCCTTTGCCCAGCCCGTGTCGGCTAAGGTGTAATGAAGCCCATCGTCCTCGACACACTGCCAGTACTTGGCGGTCAGGATGTGCGCCAGTGGGTACGCGAAGCTGTGACGCACCATCTTCGGCAAACCGGTCGTGCCACTGGTGAAATACAGCAGCATCGTGTCGTCCAAGGTTGGAGCGTCGGGTCCGGCCAGAGGCTCGAACCCCGCCGCCGCGGCCGCCAGGCCATCCTCAAAGTTGTGCCAGCCGTCGCGCCGACCGCCAATGATGACCTTGTTGCGGAGGATGCCCGCGGTCTCGGCCTGAGCTGCATCGACGTAACCGAGCAGGTCCGCGTCCGCAACGCAGACGGCCATGACGATGGCGCCCCGCTCGAGGCGGTACGCAAGGTCGCGGACCTTCATCATGTGGGTGGCCGGAATGGCCACCGCCCCGAGCTTGTGGAGGGCCAGCATGCAGAACCAAAACTCGTAGCGGCCCTTCATCACCAGCATCACCGGATCGCCCTTGCCGATGCCGAGCGCCCGGAAGTAGTTCGCCGTACGGTCGCTCTGCTCTTTCATCTCGGCAAAGGTGAAGGTGCGGCTGTGGCCGGCATCGTCGCACCAGACCAAGGCGCGCTTCTCAGGCCTCTCCCGGGCATAGACGTCAACCACGTCGGTGGCGAAGTTGAAGCGCTCAGGGGTAAGCAACTTGAACTGGCCAAAGAAGTCTTCGTAGGAAGTGAACTCGGTCTTCGTCAGGTAACGGTCCAGCAGGTTCATAGGACCACTCCGTACGGTCGCGGTTGGCCGTTGGCTACCGGCACAACGCGCACATTCAGAGGAAGATAGCAAAGAAGAGGCAGGGCCTGCAAGCAAGCCAATCTGCCTGGCAGGCGCTCCGCACCCGATCAGGGTAGCGTGCGGGGCGCCGCGAGGGGATCGCCTTCAGCGTACCGTCACTTACCTTCGGCTTTTACCGGCGGGGCCGGGGCCGGGGCAACAACCGCCGGAGCCGGGGCAACAACCGCCGGAGCCGGGGCAACAACCGCAGGAGCCGGGGCAACAACCGCAGGAGCCGGAACCGGGGTGACCGCCTGGGTGGGAACTACGATCGGCGGCCGGGCCACGGCCGGGGGCATACCCGGGGCGGGGCGCGCGGGATAGAGCTTCTTCTCGAGCTCCTGAATCTTCTTTTCGGCCTCGGCCATCTTGTCATACTCCGCCTGCAGGGAGGCATCGGCCTTGCGGAAGATCTCCGGCTTGCCGTCCTCGAGCGTCCGTATCTGGTCCTGCAGCTTCCGAATCTGCTCGTCGATCTCGGTGATCTGCTTGCTGATCTCAGGGTTGTTCCGCAGGGTCTGCTGTTTCTCGGTGACGGAGCGCCGCGTCATGTGGTAATCCCGCCGCAACCCCTGGAGCTGCTGCATGTCTTTCATGCGCTCCGGGTTCATGTCGGCGGCGCCTCTTTGGCGCGGCGGCAGCGCGCCGGCCGGAAGCGCGGGCACTGGCGGCGGCGGCGGGATCGCTGCCGGAACTGCCTGCGCCACGGGCTTAGCGGGCGCGGCGACTTCGGGCTTGGCGGGTACCGCGACTTCGGGCTTGGCGGGTACCGCGACTTCGGGCTTGGCGGGCGCGGCGACTTCGGGCTTGGCGGGTGTGGCGGCATTCTGGCCCCACGACGCGACGCCAGCGGCAAGAGCCACGCCAGCCCATACAGACATCAGCTTGCGGTTCATCATCACATAACTCCTTTGCTGCGGGTGCCGATGCAGCGGTCTGCTCTGTTTGGCAAAGCCGACATCTCGGCAGGTTCGGCCCCAATTTAGTGCGGGCGGACACAAGTGACTACCCGTTTCAGCAGGGAAACGGTCAACCCGGAAAAGAAACGGCGTCCGCGAGTGCGGACGCCGTAGTCGTTCAGGCCGACTGGATCGGCGGCAGGGTGCCCCCGACTCCAGCCGGTCGTCTGTGGGTCAGAGAATCACATCATGTCCATGCCGTGGCCGCCCATGCCGCCACCGCCGCCGCCCTGCGGCATGTCCTTCTTGGGCTCCGGAATCTCGGTGACCATGCACTCGGTGGTCAGCAGCAGCCCGGCCACGGAGGCCGCGTTCTGCAGCGCTGCGCGTTCCACCTTCTTCGGGTCGATGATACCGGCCTTCATCATGTCCACGTACTCGCCCTTGTTGGCGTCGTAGCCCATGGTGCCCTTGAGCTCCTTCACGCGCATCACCACGATCTCGCCGGCGGTGCCCGTGTTCAGCGCGAGCTGCTTGAGGGGCTCTTCGACGGCGCGGCGGATGATGTCCACGCCAGTCGCTTCGTCGCCTTCGCACGTGAGGGTCGCGAGGGCCTTGGTGGTGGCGCGCAGCAGAGCTACGCCGCCGCCGGCCACAATGCCTTCCTCGACCGCGGCGCGGGTGGCATGCAACGCATCCTCGACGCGCGCCTTCTTCTCCTTCATCTCGCTCTCGGTCGCCGCGCCGACGCTGATGACGGCCACGCCGCCCGCGAGCTTGGCCAGGCGTTCCTGGAGCTTCTCGCGGTCGTAGTCGCTGGTCGTCTCGTCGATCTGGCGCTTGAGCTGGTTGACCCGGCCGGCGATGGACGCGGCGCTACCGGCACCCTCGACGATGGTGGTGTTTTCCTTGTCGACGGTGAGGCGCTTGGCGCGGCCGAGCTGGTCCAGGGTGACGTTTTCCAGCTTGATGCCGAGATCGTCGGTGATGCAGGTGCCACCGGTCAGGATGGCGATGTCTTCGAGCATCGCTTTGCGACGATCGCCGAAGCCGGGAGCCTTCACGGCGCAGACATTCAGCGTGCCGCGCAGCTTGTTGACCACCAGGGTGGCCAGGGCCTCGCCCTCGACGTCCTCGGCGATGATCATCAGGG
>CAILKC010000739.1 GCA_903834675.1 uncultured Victivallales bacterium
AACCGCGGTGGAGCCCACCGCATCTCCATCGGTCTTCTGGAGAGGCGCCTGGCCTCAGGCGCGGCGGTGGAGCCCACCGCATCTCCACCAAACCACGGTGGCGGCCCACCGCATCTCCACCAAACCACGGTGGCGGCCCACCGCATCTCCACCATGCCGCGGTGGCGGCCCACCGCGTCTCAGAAGGACAACAGGCATTGCCAGATGAACATATTGCCGAGGCCATCGACCTGGGACCAGACGCGCTCCATCAGGGCGGCATCGCCCGCGATCGGCCCGACCTCGGGGCGTTTCTGGGCCCAGGGGACGCACTGTCCCGGCGGCGTCCGCCCCGCGGGGCTGGGCGCCAGGCCGCCGCTGCCAGCGTATTCGGCCGGGGTGAAGGTCGGGGCCTCGGGATCGCGCAGCGTCAATTCGTCGGTGTCGCGGTAGCACCCGTACTCGCGGGTTGCCTCAGTAAGAGCGCGCAGGTTCTCCGGCCGGGCATCGCTCTGGATGATGGCGCTGGCATCCATGACGTAGCCCCCGTCAGCCGCCACGCCCTCGATGACCTGACGGCAACGCTCGCGCACCTGGCCGGGCGTGCCACGCCCGAGGAGGAGATTGGGGATGCCGCCACTGAGACAGAACTTCTGGCCCAGGCGCCGGTGCGCCTGGAAGATGTCCGCCATGTCCACGTGGTAGACGATGCTGCGGTCGGGGAGTTCGGCAAAGGCATCCAGGTGCGCGTTCCAGTTGCCTTCGGCGTAGAACAGGGTCTGGTGGCCGTTTTTCCACAGCTCCAGGATGATCGGTTTGAGAGTGGGCCAGTAGATGGTATTGAAGTGCTCGGGGGTGACGAAGGGCACGCAGCCGCGGTGCATCCAGAAGCCGACGGGCAGTTGCCGGCGCGGGTCGGCCGAGCTCATGGCCACATTGGCCAGGTGCGGCTGTAAGGCCTCGCAGGCTGCCTTCACCTTGGCCGGCTGCGTCATCAAGTCCATGGTCAGCCCGATGTACCCGCGCAGCTTATCGGCGAGGATGTCCAGCGGCGCCTTGAGGATGCCGGCAATCGCCCCCGGCATGCCGAACTCGCGGCGCAGACGCTCGCACTGTGGCCCGAAGGCGGTGAAGTACTGCAGCATGGCCATGCCGCCCTTGACCAGGGCCAGGCTGCTGCGGTAGGTCGACGGACTGCCGGGCGCCACCACGTCCGCCGAGACCCGCGGCAGCCAGACATTGTAGAGAAAGGCGGTCGGATCGGCAATCAGCGCGTCGTATTCGTCCGCCTTCATGAAGGCATGGTCTTCGTCGGGCTCAAGGTACTGGAAGCCGGACTCAACCGGCGCCTGGACGCCGGGGATGGCGTAGTAGCGCAGCCCGATGGCCTGGGTCAGGCCGGTCCAGACGTAGACCATGTTCGGCACCATGGCGTCCCAGTCGAAGTCCGCGGCGCAGCGGCAGACCGCCTCGAAAGCCTTGGCGTAGTCGTGGGTGACTTCCTGGTTGGTGAAGCCGGCATAGCGCGCCGTGAACTCGGCCGCGAAGGGCCGGATCGGCACCCGGTCCGGCTTCTCGTTGCGTAGCGCCGTCAGGTAGCGGGTGAGTCGCTGGCGGTAGAGCCGTTCGGTATCGGCGGGCATGCGCATCGTCTCCGTGCTTCTACGGGTTCACCCCTGGTGCTCCGGCGCTCGACGCCAGCGCTCAGAGATCGGCGCCGGTGCCATCGTTGATGATCCGGAATTCCTCCATGTGCAAGGCCGGATCACCCCTGAACGTGAGTTTACCCCCAAACTGGGCCTCAAGCCCCGAGAGCAGGGCGGCGTCCTCATTCTTGAGGCGCTCGAGGATACTGGGGTGGACCATCACCCGCAGGTCCGCGGTGCGCCGGTTGCGCTGCAAGATCTCCTGCAGGCGGCGTTGAATCTCCACGCTCATGGTGGTAGCGGATTTCACCAGTCCACGCCCCTGACAGTAGGGGCAAGGGCAATAGACGGTGCTGCGCACGCTCTCGGTTTCGCGCTGGCGGGTCATCTCCACCAGCCCCAAGGCGCTGATGGGGTAGACCTTCGTCCGGGCCCGGTCTTTGGCCAGCGCGTCCTTCAGCGCGTGGAACACGGTCATCTGGTCCTTCTTCGAGCGCATGTCGATGAAGTCGATGACAATCAGCCCCCCGATATTGCGCAAGCGTAACTGGCGAGTCACCTCGCGCACCGCCTCCAGGTTGGCCGTCAGGATGGTCTCGGGGTGGTCCTTGCCGGAGCGGTTCTTGCCGGAGTTCACGTCGATGGCAATGAGGGCCTCGGTCTCGTCCACGCAGATGTGACCGCCACCGGGCAACGGGACTTGCCGCCGGAAGATACGTTCAATCTGCTCGGAGAGGTTGTAGCGCTCAAACAAGGGCTTGGGGTTGCGGTACAGCCGGACCTTGACCCGTTCGGCCCGACTGAGCCTCGACACCAGCCCGTTGGCCAGGTCGAAGACCTCCTGCGAGTCGGTGACCACCTCGTCGACGTCTTCGGTCAGCAGATCGCGTAGCGAACGCTCAGGGAGGCTGGGCTCCTGATAGATGCAACAAGGGGCCTTGGTGGTGCGGCTGGTCTCTTCCAGCTTGCGCCAGAGGTCCAGCAACAAGGCCAGGTCGTCGTGGAACTGCTCCTCGCTGCGGCTCGCCCCGACGGTGCGGCAGATCAGCCCCATCCCTTCGGGAATATCCAGATGCTCCAGAATTTGGCGCAGACGCTCACGCTCCTCAGGGTTCTCGACGCGCTTGGAGACGCCGACATGGGTGGAGTTGGGCAGCAGGACCAGGTAGCGACCCGGAATGCTCAGGTTGGTGGTCACCCGGGCGCCCTTGTTGCCGATGGGGCCCTTGCTGACCTGGACGGGCACGTCCTGACCGACCTTGAACAACTCCGGTATGTCCTCGACCGTAAACGTCGTCCGCCGGGGCCGACGCGGGCGGCGGCGCGGACGGCGGTCCCCGGCCGGGCGATCCTCCGGCGCCGGCGCATCCGCCGCGCTGCCGGCAGGGTCACCCTGCAACCGCAAGAGCCGCTTCAGACGCCCCAGTAACCCCGCCGCCGGAACCGCCACCACCGCGGCCGCCTCGGGGGCGTCCGCCACCTCGGCTTCCGGGACGTCTTCCTCCGCCTGCCGTTGGCGCCGGGCGGGCGATTCCTCGCCCCCCTCGAGCATGTCCTGCGTTGCCGGAAGCATGTCCCAGTAGTGCAGGAACGCATTTTTCTCGGTTCCGATGTCCACAAAAGCCGCCTGTAACGACGGCTCCAGGTTACGGATGCGCCCCTTGAAGATGGAGCCGCTCAAGCGGCTGCGATCGGTCCGCTCAATCTGGAAGTCCTCCAGCTCGCCATTTTCAACGACCGCGACGCTGACCTGCAAGTCCTCGCTGTTGATCAGTATCTGTTTCATAGGTAGTGCGGGTTCACTCCTCGCCTTCCGTCGTGGGGCCTAAGCGGGTTCCCGGCGGCACTCGATGGCCGCGCAGGAAGGTTTCCGCAGGCAGGTTGCTCCGGCCTTCTGCTCTTACGCTCAAGACGTGCAGACATCCCTGTCCACAGGCGACGATCCAAGCGGCGGGATCGGCCTGAAGAACCTCCCCGGGCTGGCCGGACTGGGGTACGGCAGCGACCGCGGCAGACAGGATTTGCAGGCGGCGCGGGCCGTGCGCTCCCGGAATCATCGTGTAAGCGCCGGGCCACGGGATCATGGCGCGTACCTGACGCTCGATCTCGGCGGCGCCGCGCGACCAGTCAATGAGGCCGTGCTCTTTAGACAACTTGGGCGCGTAGGTCGCCCCCGCGGCAGGCTGCGGCTGCGGCACCAGGGCGCCGCGTGCCACGTCCACCATGCAGGTCACCAGCGCCCCGGCCGCCACCTGACTCAGGCGCGCCTCCAACTGTTCGGCCGTCTCGTCGGGACGGGTATCGAGCGCCAGGGTGCGCCAGATCGGACCCGTGTCGAGTCCGGCGTCCATCTGCATGAAGGTAATTCCGCTCTGCTGATCGCCGGCCAGGATCGCGGCACTGACCGGGGAGGCGCCGCGGTGACGCGGCAGCAGGCTCGCATGCACGTTCAGGCAGCCGCAGCGTGGCAGGCCCAGCAGACTCGGCCTGAGAATCTGGCCGAAGGCCGCCACCACCACCACGTCCGGCCGCAAAGCGCGCAAGCGCACCAAAAAGCCGTCGTCGTTCACTGAGGGAAGTCTGTCGGCGACGCAGCCCCGCGTTGCCGCGTGGGCGGCGACGGGGGTGGGTTCGAGCCGACGCTGCCGACCACAGGGCCGGTCCGGCTGCGTCCCCACGCCCAACAAGCGGACACGCCCGTCAGAGACGAGAGCGTCGAACAGGGGCACACCAAGCCGACCTGAAGAAAGGAAATAGGCCGAAACCGCGGCGCCGCACTCCATGAGCACATCATCCCACGGCCAGCCCCGCCGCGAGCATCGCGACAGCGCCGGCGCGCCGTACTATAGTTTCGCGCCTGTCCCAATGAAAGAAGTGGACGTGCCATTACCGGAGTTCACCGTGATCTCGGTTGCGATTGGGATCGGGGCCAACCGTGGCAACCCGCTCGATGCCATCACGCAGGCGCTGGAGCAACTCCGGCGCGGTGGCGTCTTGCGCCTGCGTCGGGCACCCCTGTACCGAACCCGGCCCGTGGCCTGCGATCCCGAGACCCCGGAGTTTGTCAACACCGCGGTCACGGGGTTGTGGCGGGGCTCGCCGTTGGCGCTGTTGGCGCTGTGTCAAGCCATTGAGCAGGCCCTGGGCCGACCGGCCGCGCACTCGTCCCGGGCCGCGCGGGAGCTTGACCTCGATGTGCTCCTGGTCGGCGAGCGCTGGCTGGACTCCGCCGCCCTGACCGTCCCTCACCCACGCCTGACGCAGCGGCTCTTCGTGCTCGTGCCCCTGGCGGAGATCGCGCCGGACTGGCGCCTTCCGCCGACGCTCGAGACGGTGGCCGCTTGCCGGGATCGGCTCTTGCAGGAACCCGGCGCCGAGCTCTGGGGCCGGCCGTGTGATGGCTGAGCCCCCAATGCGGCTAGGCTGAGGTCGCCCCAAAGCGCCGACGAAGGCCCCTCTCCAGGTCCTTGATCTCGTCGGCGTTGAAAGGCGGATTGGCACGAGCCCGTTCAAGCAGAGCGCGTCCCGTTACCCCACGCTCCCGCTCGAGCCACAGGAGCCCCCAGGCGATGGCGTAGCTGTTGCCGCTGGCCCGCTGCATCAGGGCACTGGAAAAAATCGCCTGCAGCGGGAGTCGGCGCCGGGTCTGCAACAGGTAGCGGAGCACCTCCTCCCGCTCGCGGTTGGCCAGGGGGTCACCAACAGCGTCCACGCCCATTTCGAAAAGTGTGGACAGCCCTTCGCCAAGCCAGAATGGCACGGCGCCCGCAGCCGGGAACCAGGCTTGGGCGAGAACCGCGTGAGCCGTCTCATGCCGCAGGATCGCCGCGCCGGCCGGGGTGGTGGCATCGGCGATGACCAGCAGGGACCGACCATCGGGCGAACAGCGCCCCACGACGCCTTGTTTTTCCCTGCCGAGTTGGCGCAGCAACGACTGAGCCCGGCTGTCGCTGGGCCGGAGGTAGGTAACCTTGATGGACCAGGCGCCGTCCGCAGCCTCCCCGCAATACCGCCGTACCGCCCGGACCGTCTGGACCATCACCTGCCGTTCCGCGTCGCCCCCCGGTTCCTCCGGGAGTGCCGCAAAGAACGCGCTGGAATCAGAAGCCGACGGCCGGCGAGACAGGCATCCCAGGGTCAGGCTGGACAGACACGCCAAAAGCAGGACGATACGCTTCACGGATACTCTCCAGGAGCGCCGATTTTTCGCTGACGGTCAAGCCTTGGAGCCGGCCCCGCCGCTGGGCCCGATCCCAGGTGCGCTGGATGCTGTGCGCATAGTCCAGATACGCCCCGCCGTAGCGCGCAACCGCTTCCGCGCTCCGGGGGAAACCGTAAAACCACTCGCCTACCAGGAGACTGACGTTGACCCCCCGGGCCGGCGTCAGGCGCCAATCTGCCTCATAATCTCGCAACAGCCCGCGTGCGGTTTCCTCCCGCACCAAGACATCATCGTCGCTGAACGCGGGATTCCGCCACGTCCCCGCCAGCAAGAAGCAGGAATTCTGCTTGACGGCGTTGGCGTTGACGACCTGTTCCGGTCTGACGCCCGCGAGCTGCTGGAGGTGATCCCCGATCCGGGTCAGGGCGCGTGCCGTCCTGGGAAACGGCTCCGGCAACGCGGCACGGCGGTAGATTTCGTTGGCGAAACCGACGCAGTAGAGGCTGGAGCTGCGACCGGGAACATCCTGCATGGTGTAGTCGAAACTCGCCCGTGACAGGACGGGATCCTCGAGCCAGAGGCGCATCTGTCGGGGGATCTCATCCCGCTGTTCCTGGGGGAGACGGGCCCGGTAGACAGCCAACCGCAGCAGGCCCCCCACGGCCCGGCGCAACGGGCGCTGCTGCACCTTGCCAGAAGATACCCCGGCCAGCAACCACTCCCCCCGCGCCGAGCGCAGCAGCAACTCGGCGTGACTGTACACCGGACCGGGCGCCGCGCCGTTAGAGAAGACCCCTAGCAGGGCGGCATCCGGGGCGGCTGACAGCATCACCGCCACATCCCCATCCTGAAGACTTGCCTCGACGGCATCGAAACCAGGATCCGCCCCCGGACGCAACCTCGGCGTCTGACACCCCGCGAGTAGCACGCCCAAGGCAGCCATGATCAACCCGGCAAGAAGGGACAACCCGCGCGGGTAGCCAGCCGCCAGGAGGCCTGTCACAGGTGGATTCAGCGCGTCGCCCCCGTCACCAGGAATAACTGACGGAAGCCCGGATGCCATGGTCAGCCGTCCGGTCCAGAGACTGCCGATACTCGACGCCGCCACCCCAGCGCTCGAACCCCTGGGTGCGCAGCCCGAGGATGGCGCTGGTGAAATCGTTCGGCACCGCGTGCGGCATGTCCATGACGCGCGAGTAGTCGAGGGCGGTCGATAGCACCAGGTGCGAGGCTACCGGCAAGGCCCAGCCCCCGTTGAGGCCCTGGACATCAAGGTAGTTGTGACCGCCCAATTCCCGGTCGCCATTGGTGTTCCAGTCACGGCTGTACAGATAGACCAGGTGGAACAGGCCAAAATCCGTCGCCCGAGACGCCGCCACGGCGAGTCCGGGGGCCAGGCGCAGTTGGTCGTTGACATTCGAATAGCCGGCGTAGGTCAGGTCCAGGACCCCATACGCATCCACATTGACCCCGTTGGTCTCCTGAGCAAGAAGACGGCGACCGGGCATCAGACTGAAGTTGTAGAGGTCGGCATCACTGCCATCCCAGGCATCGCGCCCGTCACTATGCTGAGCCCGCAACGCGGCTACAAACAAATTGCGGTCATGACGCCCGTAGAGGGCCAGATCGAAGGACTGGGAAATGGCTTTGTAGGTCTGGCCCCCTGCCGAAAAGTCACGCTGGTCGTAAGCGAGGCCGCCGTCCAGGTGAAGATCCCAGCCGGGTAACGCGGACGATTCAAACGACGTAAACCCGCTATGGCTGCCTAACGTCTGAGCCATCCACCACTGCGAGGCCGTCACCAGCCTTCCCTTGACCCAAACCGACACCTCTTCCGAGTTGGCGGCGCGGGCCAGCTTACCCGCCGCGTCGAATCCCGCCGAGCTGTATCCTTCGAGCCTGAACTCCATCACGGCAGGATTGCTTTCAGGATGGCCATCGTAAACCCAGCGTCCGTCCTGTTGGTACTCCGCCGTGCCCGTCTCTACGTTGTAGCGGTTGCGGCCGTCCGCACTGACGAACCAGGCCCCGTCCCAGGAACCCGCCATCAGGGCAGTTCCCAGCAGACAGCACGCCACCGCTACGATGCGTCGGATGGATCGGCCAATGCGGGTGTTCATCATCCTGTCTCCATTCCTGTTGTTGCCTTGCCAGAGTACGGGTCGGCACGGCTTTCCTCAACCGTGCCGCCACACCACGAGTCGCACCACCAAGCATAGCAATTTACACGCCTCATGCCGGTGTGGCAATGGGGCGCAGGGCAGGGGGGCGCAGGTCAGTGCCGTTGGGGTTTCTGTTTCGATCGTCTCCGCGTCCGGCGAGAAGAACGGGTCCCTTGACTCTTGGGGGAGACTTCCGGCGGCCCGTGTCGCGAATGCCAGACGCCGCGGAGCGCTGAAAGCGCGGCCATTCCTCAGCCCAGGGCACCGCCCTGGGAATGGAATCCAAAACGAGATCGAGCCCTGCCGGGGCGGCATACCGACAGTCCATGGGCACCGCGCGGCCAGCTATGGCGCCCCTGCAGGGCTGAGAATCTGGGGTATGCCC
>CAILKC010000740.1 GCA_903834675.1 uncultured Victivallales bacterium
CCATCTCCTTCGACGCCTTCGAATGGATGGCCTCCATGTCCAGGTCGCTCAACTGGTCGGCAATGTCGAAATTGGTGTGACCGATGACGCGGACCTTGTCCGCCCCGATGACGACGGGATCACCGGTGCTGAGATGGTATTCCTTGTGGATGATGCCTTCGCGGGCGCCGGTGATGACGGCGACCTTGCTGAAGGTGATCTCGCTGTAGCCGCGGTCGAAGCGGGTCATAATGCCCTCGTCGTACTTCACGTACCCGGTGACGATCGGCATCTCGCGGGACATCACCACGCCCTCAAAGCCCTTGCGGATAGCCGTATCCATGTCGGTGATTTCGGTATCCTTCCAACCCGTCAGATCGAGGCAGCGTGCGTTGATGCCGCGGGTGCGGAGGATGAGGGTGGAGTTGTAGGCGCTGTGGGCTTCGCCGACGGCGCTGAGCAACTCGCGGGTGGGCGGCAGGTAGTCGCGTTCGTTGAAATGCCCATAGGAGCGCAACCGAGCCAGATCGTGCAGGCAGTCACGGATGCCATCGATGCGTTCGTTGACAAACTGGTCGGCGGCCTGCTGATCGAGCCCCAGCGCCGCGAACGAGCGATTGCACTCGACCATGCGCTGGCGGACGGTCTCCAGCGCTTCCTTCCAGCCGACCTCGCCGGTGGCAAACCTGCCATAAACCCCCGGCGCGCCGTTCTTCTTGTTCTCCAGCAGCAGATTGGTGATGCCGCCGTAGGCCGACACCACGAAGATGCGGTTGTACATCTGTTCGGGGGGCCGACGGCCGATGATCACGTTGTCCATGATCTCGCCGAACCGGCTCATCGAGGTGCCGCCGATTTTCTCGACCGTGTGGATACCGGGCATGATTCTACCTGCTCCCTGGAACCCCATGTTACTGCCTTGTCTGCCGTGCCCGCGCTGAGCCCGTGGCAGGAGTGGCGTGGAATATAGCCGTCGGCGCAGGGTCGGCAAACGCGGTGTCCTGGCAGCCGCCGGGCCGCCGACAATCTGGCTTGATCCAACCGAATTATATGGTTATACTGGGCGCGCAAGTCAAGGCCGAACGGGTCGGCGAGTCGGCTCGGTTTGCGATGCGTTTTGGAGCGGGGCCAAGTCCGAAGACCCGCTCGGTTTGGTCTCCGTTGAGCGAAAGGGGGGCGGTATGGGTATCAGTCCCTTGTGTTTTGATGCCTATATTCTGGAAAACGTGGTGGGCACAAGAATCCTGGATGTTGGTTGTGGACACGGGAAGTGGGGGTATTTGCTCAAGAAGTACGCTCCTCCTCATTCCCCTCGTCAGGTGGTTGGTCTCGATGCCTTTGCTCCCCACGTGGCCGCCTTGCAGCGGGAAGGCATATATGATCAGGTGCTGGTCGGAAAGGCCTCGTCATTACCCTTTGAGGACAAGTCGTTTGACAGTATTGTGGTGTGTGAGGTCCTCGCACACCTGCCACGGCCAGACGCCGACCAACTTATCGCGGAATGTCGCAGAGTGGCCAGGCACTGCTTCATCGTCACCGTTCCCCACTTCCATTGTCAGACGGGGGTTGGGCGCGAGACCCTGAATGGTTTCAGTGAATATGAGGAACACAGGTACAACTACTCCTACCGGGAGTTCTCCAGATTTGGTTTCACGCAGATCATTGGTCTGGGTCGTTTGAACCTTCGTCCCTGGAAGCTTTCCGTCGGGTTGTCCTCCCTGGGGTATTACTTCCCCCATCTCAGCCGGTACCTGATGGGTTTTTGGTTTGCCGATGGGAAAAAGCGGCATTCTTTTTCGGATTAGGGAGGCTCTTGCAGGACCCCGCGTCTGGCCTTGGAGCCCGCGATGCCCAGCCCGTTCCGGGCGGGTTCGCGGTATCCCCCGAGACGGCGGAAGCCCCGGCAGGGCCGGTGCGGACCGCCGGCTCCAGGCGGGATGCTGGTGAGCTGAGGGTTCGGCAAGAGCCTCTAGGGACAAGACAGGTCTGCACGTGCGGCGCTAGAGCCCAACCCACAAGGATCCCGCAGCATGTCCCATCCCGGACTTCCGGCCTCCGCCGAGCTCATTCTGTCGCAATCAGCGGCCTTGGTCTCGGCCTGGGCCCGGCTTATCCTGCCGCACTACGGGCGCGTCGGCAGCATGGATGCCGACCTTGAGGAGTTTCCTGAGGCCGAAGGCCCCTCGTACTACAACCAGTTTGCCCACTGGCCCTTGTTGCTGCTATCCGAGGGCATTCTCGGGGGCGTGCCGGAGGCAGAAGAGCAGGAGTTGCTGCGGGCCTGCGCACTCCGCAACCTCGAGTACCTGCTCCGCATCACGGGCAGCGATTTCATGACGCCGCACTACTCGAAGGGCCGGGACTGGGGCCGCCATGTGGGCGAATGGTCGAACTACTTTCTGCTCAG
>CAILKC010000741.1 GCA_903834675.1 uncultured Victivallales bacterium
ACGCGAGATCATCCGCGGCGGGCAGGTGCGTGATTACCAGGGCGGGGTGCATTTCACCGGGGTTTCCGGGACGGTGATGGCCGTCGCCGATCTGACCGGCGACTGGCGCGAGGAGATCGTCACGGCGCTGCCCGGCGAACTCCGGTTCTACCAGACCACCGTGCCAGCCGTCTGGCGGGAAGTGACCCTCTGGGCCGATCCCATCTACCGGCTGGATGTCGCCGGCGTGTCGAGCGGCTACTCCGGCATCCCCTCAACCCGCTTCTGCCTGGCCGATGCGCACGCTAGCGCCAGCCTGGTCGGCCCCCCCGATGGCCTGACGCCCAACGCGGAGAACGCCTGCGCCGTGCTGGTGACGGCCCCACTCAAGGAGGACCTGGCTGGCACGCTCACCTTCAGCGCCAGCAACGCCGCGGTCGTAGCCCCGGCGCCCGTTCCGGTCAAGGTCGCCGCGGGGAAGACCGAGCGCATCGCCTTTGCCCTGCGCCTGGCGGCGGCGCCCTCGCCGGTGGCCGCGCAGCCCCTGGTTACGGTCTCGGCGGTGCTCACGCTCGACAGCGGCGAGGCGCTGACCGCAAGCGCCGCGATGCCGGTGCAGGATCTCCCACTGTCCACGGCGTTGCTGGCGCAGGCCGAAGACTTTACCGAGCAGTCTGGCGGCGAGGTGCGCATTCGCACCGATAAGGCGGGGGCGTCGGGCAAGGCGTTCTCGCACTGGGACAACCAGGGTCACCGGCTGTCCTGGCGTCTCGAGGTACCCACCGCCGGAGCGTACCACCTCGTCATCCGGTACGCTTGCGGCAGCGAGTCACTCCGCGGGCTGCTCGTCGACGGGAAGCCGCTGCCCGGCGCGGCGCAGGTCGTCTTCCCGCCCAGCGGCGGTCTCGGGGGCAGCGTCGGCGACTGGGCGCACCTGGCCGTGCGCGGCAAAGACGGCCAGCCCGCGGTGCTCACGCTGACCTCCGGCGCCCACACGATCACGATGGAGAATGTGAACGGCCGCGCGCTCAACCTGGACTACCTGGCGCTGCTGCCGTCGCCGTGATGGCGACGGCCGACTGCAGCTCAGCCGTAGAGCTGCTTCATGAGGTCATCGTCGGCGCCACGCCGACGGCGGCGCGCGGGTTCGGCCGCGCTGGGGGCCGCACCGGGGGCCGCGCCGGACATCGCCGGGCCGCTAGGACCGCGCATGGCCGGACCACTCGGGCCACCGGACATCGCCGGGCCGCTCGGGCCGGCGCCGGGAACGCCAACCACCCGCCGCCGACGGCGCGGATCGTCACCGGCATCGAAAAAACCACTCAGCGAATCGTTCTTACGTCTGTCACTCGGCATCGGCGACCTCCAGGCTATGCCCTCGCAAACACTCGTGGTCTTAGCGCGCCCGGCCAACCGACAAGGGCCGCCGCAACGCATTGGGTGCATAATATCCGCCGTTTGTGTGGACATTCCAGACGAAGTCGAAGTAGGCCAGGTAGTCGTCGGTCACCGCCTCGATGCTATAGAGCCGCAGCGCTCGCTCGCGGATGGCCGTCGGCGGGAGTAGCGGCGCCAGCCGAACGGCTTCGACGAACTCGGCCTGGGTCCGACAGCGGAAGCCGGAAACGCCCGTCTCGACCGTTTCCGTAAAGGCGCCCCAGTCGGTGGTGACCGCCGGCACGCCGCACATCTGCGCCTCGACCGCGACATAGCCGAAGGGCTCGACGTAGAGGGTCGGCATGAGCACCACCCGAGCTCGGGCAATAAGCTCCGTCTTGGCGGCCCCCGAGTAGCCCGTATGAACCGCCTTGAGGGGCAGTCCAGCCTGCTCGCAGACCGCCCGGGCTATGGCCAGGCCCTTGTCGGGCGCCTCGCGCCCAAGAAAAAGCGCGTAGTCCTCACGAACTGGGCTGATCCCGTACTCGGCCGGATCGACAAAGTGCGGAATCACGGTATCGAACCACTTGTTCTCCTGGATCTGTGCCGCCGCGCTGGCGTAGAGCACATGCTGCTGAGCGTACGAGGGAAACACCCGGTACGGCGCCCAGCAGTGATTATAGCCAACCATAGCCTCGATCACCGGCCACGGGCTCGCGTCGATGTCCATCTGCGCGGCGCCATATAGAGAGAGGACGACCTGCGGCGTCTGGCGTGGATCAACCTGCGCCGCAAAGGCCGCTTGCAGGCGCTTGCTGTACTCGCGGTGCCAGGCGTTGCGAAACTGCCAGCGGCGCCGAGTGCGCCCCAGAGACACGACCCTGCCGCCCGCCGGGACGGTCGAACCTTCCATGCCGTAATAGGTGTACGGCACACCGGCCCGCGAGAGCAACAGACACAGGTTATGGGCGTTGAAGACCTGGGCGTCGGCTGGCGCCGCCACCACATCCAGCGGCAAGGTCGGGTGCCCGAAGACATGCACATGC
>CAILKC010000742.1 GCA_903834675.1 uncultured Victivallales bacterium
ATACCATCGGACGGCGGTGGAGCCCACCGCATCTCCACCATTCCCTTGGAGAGGCGCCTGGCCTCAGGCGCGGCGGTGGAGCCCACCGCATCTCCACCAGACCACCGCATCTCCACCAGACCGCGGTGGAGCCCACCGCATCTCCACCAGACCCCGGGGGTGGACCGTTCACGGGCCGACGGCGGGCTTCTTCATCATCTCGTCGTGCACCAACTGCAGCCAGGTGATGATGTCGATTTTCTGAGGGCACTTCTTCATGCAGGCACCGCAGGCCACACAGAGCCCGCCATGGTTCGCCGCCAGATGGCCCTGGTAGATGATGCGGTTGAGGACACCCTGCATGCCGCCGAAGGCTTTGACCCCGTTGTACAGATCGAAGGCGACCGGGATGTCGACCTTGTGCGAACAGGGCATGCAGTAGCGGCACTTGGTGCATGGGATCGGCACCGAGCCCGCGTATTCTCGGCAGGCGGCCCGCACCACCTCGATCTCGGCCGCGGTCAGCTTTCCGCTGCCGGAACGGTCGGCGCTAGCCAGATTCTGCTCGACCTGCTCCAGCGTGCTCATGCCGCTGAGAACCACTGCCACCTGCGGCTTGTGCCACAGCCACTGCAAGGCCCACTCGACCGGGCTGCGCGCCGGCGCTGCCTGCTGGAAGACTGCCGCTACCTTGGGCGGCGGGGCGGCCAGGCAGCCACCCAGGAGCGGCTCCATGATGACCATCGCCAGCCCCTTGGCCGCGCCGTACTCGAGTCCCCGCGTGCCAGCCTGGACGGTCTCATTGGCGTAGTTGTACTGAATCTGCGCCAGCCGCCAGCCAGCATAGCTATCCACGATCTCCTTGAACAACTCGAACGAGTCGTGGTACGAAAAGCCCAGGTGCCCGATCTTGCCGGCCTCTTGCGCCTTCTCAAGCCGCTCCAACACCTGGTGACGCGCTACCAATGGCCAGGTCGTGCGGGCCAGGTTATGCACCAGATACAGGTCGATGTGCTCGTCACCCAGGCGCCGCAATTGCTCCTCCAGCAAGCGGTCAACATCCGCCGGACAGGTCACCATCCAGATGGGCAGTTTGGTGGCCAGGCGAACCTTGGCGCGATAGCCCTCCCGGAGCGCTTCGCCGACCAGCCCCTCGCTGTTCCCGCCGTGGTACGGATAGGCGGTGTCAATGTAGTTGACCCCCCGGTCGATCGCCGTGCGCAGCAAGCGCCGCGCCAAGGGCCGGTCGATGGCACTGGCGTCGGTGCCCACGAGGGGCAGCCTCATGCAGCCAAAACCCAGCGCCGATACCTCGAAACCCAGCGACCCAAAGGGACGGTATTTCATGATGATGCACCCTCGCGACGGCGGAAACAAAGAGCCACAAAGGGACGAATGTAGCCCCGACCCGCGCCTGTACGAACCGTAGTGGGAGACGCGCCCCCTTTTTGGAGTGCGTGTGGCAAGACCGCCAAAGGCGACCGCGACACCGCTTTGGCTGGGGTTACGGGACACGACCTCGGCTCAGCAAACGACTCCCGGCGGGGCGCCGGCAGTGAAAGCGGCGTCGACGGGCCGCGGCTGCAGCCCTCTGCCGCGCGCAGTCCATAGTGGGAGACGCGCCCCCTTTTTGGAGTGCGTGTGGCAAGACCGCCAAAGGCGACCGCGACACCGCTTTGGCTTGGCGCCTGTGCCATGCCTGAAGGCGTGTGTTCTCACGCAACCAGATACGCCAGACAGACCACGGGTTGTTGCGCCGCCCAGCCCGCTTTCTTGAAACCGCCCGACCGCACCCGTGGACAGACGCCCCGAGCCAGAGCATGGTAAACGCTTTGCCGACGGGCTCAATAAACCCGCCTCTCGACACGTTTAAGGAGCGAGTGCGGCAGGTATAGCCGCACCCGCGGCAGGATGGTTGTGCGGGCTCTGGCTACGCGCTAAGGTAGATTCTGCGGGGGGACCTGCCCCGCCCCCGAGCGTCAGACGCGATGTGAGGAAAACGCCATGGTAAAGCGCCGCTTCACCCTCATCGAGTTGCTGGTGGTCGTCGCCATCATCGCCCTGCTGGCCGGCATGCTGCTACCCGTGTTGCAGAAAGCCAGGGCCAAGGCAAAGATGACCGACTGCATGAATAACCTCAAGCAGATCGGCCTGGCGCTAACCATGTACCGCGATGACAGCGACGACGAGATGGCGCCCTGGCTTTCGGTCCTCTATCCAGTCTACATCAGCAGCGGCAACAACACCGACACCAGTCACGTGTTCCACTGCAAATCCGACCAGAATGAGGGCGCGCAGCACACCATCGCCACCTGGTCGCCGCGCAAGGACAACGCCTATCCGGAGGCCTACGATCGTACTGGCAGCGTACCGTCGGGCGTCAATGACTACAATATCCAGCGCAATCCGCAGGTGGAGCGCATCAGCTACTTCTACGAATTCAGCCATGCCGCCTGCAGTTTCATGTCGTCCTATGACTCCTGGTCGGCCTTCAAGAAGGAGCAACTGAAGACGGGCAATACCGGCAGCACGCCCTTCGATCCCACCATCTTCCCCGTGGTGCGCTGCTTCTGGCACATCACCAAGCTCCGGGGCAATTGGGGTGGCGGTAACTTCTCCAACGATCTCAAGCCCGTGATGAACATCACCTATTCCGGCAACCGCTGCTTCACGACGGCGCACTGGGAAAACGGGATTCTGGAGTGATCACTTTCCGGGCCGCAAGCTGCGGCTCGATTGAATGAGGGAAGCCCGGGGGTATCGCAATGCGGTTGAGAGTGTCCGCGCCGTCGCGATGTGAAGTGCGCTGGCAAGCCCTGCCGTCCAGCGGGGCGCGGCTCGTTCGTCCGCCGCCGCCACGCTTCGAGGGCCGCGGATCAGATCGTGGGTGACAGGAGAGCGACACTGATGAAGACTTGCAGCCTCTTGCTCGTAGCTTCCCTGGCCTTCTTCCTACTCTCCTGCGCCCACACAACACCCCCGGCCACGCCCGCCGCGGCGACAGGGACAACCCCAGCCGGCAAAGATGCCAAGCTGCTCGAGACACTGAAATCGGCCGAACACCGTGAAGTGCTCAAGGCCGCCAGCCAGCGCCTGGATGACACCCGTGCCGCCCTCAAGAGCGGCAAACTCGACGAGGCTGAAGCGGGCTTGCAGCCGCTAATCGGCCAGAGCCTTTTCGTCAATGAGGTCAACGAGTTACGCACCGAAATCCGCCAGGCCAAGGACAAGATTGCCTTGGTGCAGGGCAAGAAGGAGGCCGAACAGCGCGCCTTCACCGAGGTCGAGCAACGCCAGACCCTGCCGGGCACCTACGGCAGCACGGTCACCATCACCGGCGAGTCGGGCTCCTTCACCCTCCCGCCTGGTCCCATGGAAGCGCTGTTCAGCAAGAAGGTCAGCCTCAAGGTCCAGAACGCCGGGGTCAAGGAACTGGTCCAGGCGTTGACTCAGATCGAAGGGCTGAACATCATCGCCGACGATGCCCTCGAAGCCAAAAAGACCCTTACCGTTGATGTCCGCAACGCGCCGCTGAGCGAAATCCTGAGCTACGTGGCCCGCAACATGGGCATCGCCTTCAACCTCGGCGAGAACGTCGTCTGGGTCACCGCCAGCGAGGAAAAGGAAGGCGGCGGGCCGAAGCTCGAAACGCACATCTACCGCCTGAAGCAAGGCTTCATCCCCCAGTTGAAGCCGAGCCCGGGCGCCGCGGACGGCGACAAGGGCGGCGGAGCCGCCGGTGGAGCCGAGGACACCGATCTTGAGGACGCCCTCGAAGCCATCAGCGCCGACAGCCCCGAGGGCGCCTCCTACCGCGTCTTCCGCAACCGCAACCTCCTCATGGTGCGCAACTCCCGTGAAAACCTGCGCCTGATCGAGAAACTCATCGAAGACCTCGACAAGCC
>CAILKC010000743.1 GCA_903834675.1 uncultured Victivallales bacterium
ACGGACGGCGCTGAGGGTCAGTTGCTTCATGGCACGTCCTCCTGTCTCACGATCACGCTTCAGCCTGCGGGCGCCGCCACGGACGCGGCGCTCTGGACCCCGGCCTGCGGCCAGCCGTCCTTGCGGATCCGGGCTCCCAGTTCGCGCAGAAGCCGCACTTGGGTGGGGTGTACCGAGCCGTCCCCCTGCGGGCCGATGTTCAACAGCAGGTTGCAGTTGTGCGAGAGTGCGTGCCCGACCAGGTCGTAGACCTCCTGGGAGCTGCGATGCGGCTCAAAGGCATTGAACCCCCAACTGCCCGGCTGCAGCGTGGCGCAGATCTCGTTGTGCTTACTGTGGTTTGCCGCCCAGGCCACCCGGGCGCGCTCCGCGGCCGCTTCGCCGCCCTGTTGCCGGCAACGGTCCTCCAGCGAGTGGAACTGCTGCTCGGGCGAGCCGAAGTCCTCGGTGCCGGTGGCGCCCTGCTTCCAGGAGATCAGGAGCTGCGGTTGCTGCGCCCGGATGAGGGCATAGAACTCCTCGATGGGGATGATTTCCGGGCCGAGCAGATACCAGGCCATGATCAGATCCAGCCACATCCCGGCCAGTGGCCCGTAGCCGGTGAGGAGTTCGGTCAGACACTGGCGCACGTAGTCCAGGTAACGCCGGAAGTCCTCCGGGCTGCGGTAGAGGTACTCGGGTTGCGGCTGGGCGTAGGCCGGCCGGGCGTAGGTGAAGACGTCACGGCTGAGGAAGTACGGGTGGCGCCAGTTGAGCATGAAGGTGTAGTAGGTGAAGAAGCCCAGGCCCTTGCGGGCGCAGGCCGCCGCCATCTCCGCCACCAGGTCGCGGCCGCAGGGGGAATTGACGCTGTTGAAGGGCTCCGTCTTCGAGTTCCACAGGCAGAAGCTCTCATGATGGCAGGTCACCAGGGTGACGTACTTCATCTCCGCCTCAAGCGCCAGATCGGTGATGAAGTCCGGGTCGAAGCGGTGCGCCGTGAAGTTCTCCTTGAGCTTGGCATACTGCGCCACCGGAATCTGGCGCCGGAACTGCACCCACTCATGGTCTGCCAGCAGCGAGTAGAGGCCGTAGTGGACGAACAAGCCCAGCTTTGCCTGGCGCCACCAGGCGAGGTTGGCCGCGTGCGGGTCGGTGGCCCACAGACGGGCCTGGCTGGCGAGGTAAGCGGGGACGGGCGGCGTGGTTCCGTGCATGGTTCAGGGCTCCTTCCGGGTCAGTTCAGCGTAAGCGGCTTCCGGCGAGGCGAACAGGTTTGACGCTCCGATGAGGTCATGCAGCCCGGTCTTCTGGAAGACCTCGAGCACGGGCCAGCGGACTTGGGCGAAGGCCACCCGCAAGCCTCTGGCGGCGAGATCTCGGAGCAGGTGCCGCAGCATCTCTTCGCCGGTAGCATCGATGGTGTTCATGCCACTGGCGACGATGAGCAGCACGCGGGTTTGCGGGCGTTCCGCCAAGGCTTTGAGGATCGACTCTTGAAAGTGCGAGGCGTTGGCGAACACGAGCCGCCCGTCGAAGCGGATGGCCAGGATGCTCTCGTGGGTGGGCAGGTGATGGTGGACCGCATCGCGCAGGGTACCGTCGGGATGCGGGGCCAGGATGGCGACGTGCGGTCGCATGAGTTGAAGCAGATGGAAGGCCACGGACAGGCCCACGCCCAGCAGAATGCCGTCGACCACCCGTGGCGCCAGCCCGATGGCCGCCACGAAGGTCGCCCAGGCGGCCACGGCGTCGTAGCGGCTGGTGCGCCAGAGGCGTGCCAGCGCGCCCATCTCCACCAGCCCAATCACCGCGGCCACAATCACCGCCCCCAGCGCCGCCCGCGGTAGATAGTACAGCAGCGGGGTCAGGAACAGCAGCGTGACCAGCACCAGCAGTCCCGCAAAGACCGATGACAGGCCGGTCCGCGCGCCGGCGTAGAGGTTCAGTGCCGAACGTGAGAAGGAACCGCTCACCGGATACGCCTGGAACAGGCTCCCGGCGATTCCCGCCAGGCCCTGTCCGATCAGTTCCTGGTTCAGGTTGAGCGGTTCTCTGGTCTTCGCCGAGAGGGTCTTGCAGATGGCCACCACTTCCATGAAACCGACCAGCATGATGGCGAAGGCTCCGAGCAGCAGGCGTGGTGCGGCGGACCACTCGCCGTGCGGCAGGCGAAAGGCTGGCAGTCCGCGCGGGATGTGTCCGACCACCTGTCCACCGTAACGGCTCTCGAAGCCGATCAGCCAGCTTGCCAGGATGGCGAGGGTCAGGGCGATCAGAACCCCAGGCCAGAGCGGTCGCCAGCGGCGCAAGGCCAGGATCAGCGCCAGGGTCGCCAGGCCAAAGCCCAGCGCCCCCGGCCGACACTCAGGGATGCGGCCCAACAGCCTTATCAGGTTGGGCAGGTAAAGGCCGTGCTGCTCGAGGGGCAAGCCGAGGAAGAGCCCCGCCTGCGAGGAAGCGATAATCAGCGCCCCGGCACTGGTGAACCCCACCACCACTGGGTGCGAAAGAAAGTTGACCACCACCGCCAGGCGCAGCAACCCCATGGCCAGCCGGATCAGCCCGGCGAGCAAGGTCAGCAGGATGGCGGTCGCGATGAAGGCCTCGGATTCGGGAGCGGCCTGAGACACGCTGGCGACGACGCTCATGGTCAGCAGCGAGGTCATGGCGACCGGCCCGGTATGCAGTTGGCTGCACCAGCCGAACAGCGCCGCCACAATCGTGGGCAAAAACGCCGTATAGAGCCCGTAGTGCGGTGGCAGACCGGCCAGTTGGGCGTAGGCCATGGCCTGCGGAATCAGCAGTAACGACACCGTTACCCCAGCCAGAAAGTCGGCCCGCAGCGTCGCCGCGTCCAGCGGAAACCATCTCAGAAAAGGCAGTAGTCGGCGCGCTGATATCATGGTGTGGCAGGTCATCCAACGCGCTGGCGCCGGTAGAGCTCACGGTTGCCGCCGAAGGGATCGATCAGGGTGGTGCTGTCCTCGGTGAAGGTGGCCGTCACGGGCGCCGCGCCGCGTTCGGTGAGGTAGAGGTGGTTCAGCTCGGCGACGGCGGTGGCCGCCTCGATGATCTGGGTGATCGAGTGCTGGCTGGCGGCATCGGGGTAGGTCGTGCCCAGGTCGGCGAGGCTCTCCCCCAGGAACTGCACCCGGGCAATGGCCAGCAGCCCGGCCGCGAGCGAGGCCTTGCCGTAGCCGAACAACTCCGTGTGCTTGCCCATGTGCCGGATGCGGCCGCCAAAGGTCGGGTTGCGGGTGCGTGTCCCGTCGCCCGTGATGCTCTCGCGAAAGCCGCGGTCCTGCTGGTCCACGAAGCCGCGCCCCAGCACGCCGTAGACCTCCAGCTCCTGGTTCACCGCGCCCTCGAACTCGGCCGGGTTGATCCAGGCGTTGTTGTAGTCGCCGCGCATGCCGTTGTCGTAGGTGATGTTGACGTTCATCGAGTCCCAGGCGTGGATGGCGTCATGGCGACTGAAGCTGGCCAGGTCCTTCTGCTTCAGGATGGCGATCTCGCGGACGTAGCGGTCCCAGTTCTCCAACAACATGCGTTCGCCGGTGGCGTAGAGGGCCCGGGGCTTGACGCCCATGTAGTGGCCGACCACATCCAGCCAGTGGCAGCCGACGTAGGCGAAGGGGTTGGATTGCTCCACCCACTGGAAGACCTCCGTGGCCACCTGCAAAGGCTCCTCGAGGACCGCCCGCACCCGGTAGATGCGGTTGTAGAGCGGCAGGCTGCGCGTCATCATCTCGCGAATGAAGGGGTCGTAGCGCTTGTGCATGTCGGCCGCCACGATCCGCCCGGCACGTGCCGCGGCCTCGATGATGCGGTCCGCTTCGCTGGTCTTCAGGCAGAGCGGTTTCTCGGCGATCACATGCAGGCCGGCCGCCAGCGCGTCCAGGATGGGCTGCGTGTGCAGGTGGTCAGGACTGGCCACCAACAGCACATCGAGGCGCTCCTTGGCGATCATCTCTTCCCACACCGTCTCGCCGTAGTAAGCCTTGAGCTCGGCCGTCGGAAACTCGTCCAGGAACGCGCCCCGGATAAGATCGGCGCTGCCGCGCTTGGCCGAGCGCGTGCCGATGGCGGCAAACTCGATGCGAATGTCCGCCACCCGCGGCGCGTAGTGGCTCATGCCAAGGCTGCCCAGCGCCCCGGCAAAGCCGCCACGCTGAAAATCGTGCAGCGCGGGACCGATGATGTCATCGAAGAACATCCCACCACCGATCACGCCGACGCGAAGAGTGCGTTCCATAGCTCAGACTCCCTGTCCCGCGCGCTCGTCCGGCCCCCTCGCAACCGCTGCCCGGCAGGCCGCCGCTGATCCACGCGCCCATAACATACCGAGCCCGGCCGCCGACACGAACCCGGCCGCGTCAGCAGGGTGTCATTCCGCAGCCGTAACGACTCAGGTTACAACTCAGGTGCATGTCCCTGCCCCAACGGGGCTGTGGCTCAGAGCCCAGGGTTGTGGTCAGGGTGCCGCTACCCTGGGTCACATGGGGTAAGGGCCTCCTACCCCAACGGGGTTGCGTCTTGGCACCCTGCCCCAACCCCGTTGGGGGAGACTGGGTTTGCTGCCTTGGTCACCCACGGAACTGACCTGCGCCCGGCGTCCGGCGAGAGGCCGGTGAAACGCATGCTAGGGTTGCCGTTCCGCGCGGGTTTCGGCGTACAGTGCGATCATCTGGCGCGCTCGTTCTGGCCAGGCGAACTCGCGGCCGCGGGCCAGAGCGGCGACGGCCATGCGGGCGCGTTTTTCCGGGTTGCGGGCCAGAGCGCCGATCTGGGAGGCCAGCTCACTAACGATGTATTGGCGCGAGCGGGGGGCGATCTTGACCCCGCTCGCCGCGGTGACGTATTCGCCGATGCCGCCGTGGTCGACCACCAGGGACGGCACGGCCGCGGCCATGGCTTCGAGCACGACCGTTCCCCCAAACTCGCGGATGGAGGGAAAGCAGAAGAGGTGCGAGCTGCGGTAGTACCGGGCCGTCTCCAGCTGCGGCAGCCAGCCCGTAAACGAGACCGGGCACTCCGGCCCCAGGGCCCGGGCCTGTTCCTCCAGGGCGCCGCGCTCGGAGCCGTCACCGACGATCGTCAAGCACAGGCGTGAGCGTAGGTCGGCGGGGAGCAGGGAGAGCGCGGCCAGGAGCATGTCGGCGCCCTTGTACGGCACCAGCCTGCCCACGAAGAGCAGCCGCAGGGGTTCGTTCGGCTCCAGGGGGGCCGGCG
Organism: uncultured Victivallales bacterium; assembly: GCA_903834675.1. The sequence goes on from CAILKC010000743.1 coordinate 5,215, forward strand.
CGTCGACGTAAAACGATGGATCGACCCCATTTTCCGGAAAGAGGAGAAGGCGCCGGTCCGCCAGTTGCAGCGTCTCCCGCAGCATCGTCAAGGTGTACTGCGACCCCGCCAGCACCCGATCCGCGCCCCGGTAGGTCGCAGTGTAGCCCGGCAGCAGTCGGCAGAGCCCGCGGAAGAGGTTGAACGCGGCGTACTCCTTGCGGGCGATGGCCTTGAACCCCGGGGGGAACGGGACCCCGCCGTTGACCGGCCCCAGGATGAAGGGGGTGGTGCGGCCGGTGCAGGCTCGGGCCAGGGAGACGGGGTAGCGGGGCATCATCGGCGTCATCGCATGGACCGCCGAGAACTCGCCGGCACGGACGCGCTCCCCGAACTGGCGCCGCACGCGGCGGCTGAACTCGGCATAGACGGGGTAGCTGAGGACGTGCCGCAGGGGCCAGTTCACGCTGCCACCCACGGAGTTGACCGCGCCGCGGGTGGTGAGCCGTTTGACCAGCCTGAAGTAGGACTGCAGCGGGCCAGATTCGGTGATGTAGGTCACGGGGCGGTCCCCACGGACCTTCTCCAGGGCCGGCGCGTTGCGCTCCGAGGTCACCAGCAGCACGGGGCAGGCGCGGCTGATCTGGTCGTAGAAGTTGAAAGCGACCAGGGGTACCGAGGCCAACTCCTGGCTGCACTCGAAGAACACCTGCAGGACCGGTTTGCGGTCGTCTTCCATGCTGTGCCCTCCCTACCGGCTAAAGCCTCGATACCGTGCCTGGCGCGTCCTGGCTCTGACGTCTCATTCCGGTAGGTCCGGCCACAACCACGGGATGGGCTGAACCCTTGTATGAGACTTGCAGCAACCTCGTATGACTCAAGGCGCTTCCCATTCCGCCCTTCGTCCGCCGCGGCGGACGAGGGGCGTTGGAGGGCGCCGCTGCGTCGGCGCCGCGGCGGCCACGCAGGGCCGCCCTCCAGGCGATCCGGCGCGTCCCGGCCGGATCGGAATAGGAACCGCGGCGGCAAGCCTCATTCCGCTAGGTCCGGCCCCAGCCGGGGGCTCTGCTTGTATGAGAACCAGGGTTCAGGGTTCAGGCTGGACATGGAGGCGGTTGCCATGCATATCAGACCCCGAAACCTGAAACCCGTTCTCACTTCAGTATGTCCGGCCCCAGCCGGGGGCTGGGCTGAACCCTGAACCCAGGGTAGTCACCACCCACGGAACTGACCTGCGCGCTCCTGGCTGCCAGCGCCGCGGCGCCGGGGTCCGAGAGCAGTATAGTACGCCCAGCCGGACAGGCAACCGGGGCAAAGCCGCCTGGTCCAAGGGCGGCACTCGAGGTGAGGCGGCCGCGGAGACGTGCCGAGTGGATGCCAAGTACGCCATATTCTTCCTCGTCGTGCTGCTGGGGGTGCCGATGGGGGCGCTGGGATGCATCCTCTGGCGACCGTTACGGCATGTGGTTCTGGTGCTGATGGTGTGGAGCACGTGCATCCCGGAGACGGTGGGGATCAACTTCTTCTCGCGGGAGTTTTACCGCACCACGACCCGCGGGCTGGAGGTCAGCCTCGCTGATCTCTGTGCCCTGATCCTCCTGGCCGCGCTGCTGACTGACCCCGTCCGGCGCTTCCGCTGGTTCCTTCCGCTAACGATTCCTTGCCTCATCTACCTGGGATTCGTGCTCATCTCCTGGGGCTGCGTCGGCGAGAATCCGGCGGTGCCGGCGCGGGCTCTGCTGGTGCCGTACCCCGTGTTCGAGGTCAAGCTGTATCCGTGGTTCGAGATCGCCAAGTTTCTGCGCGGTTTTGTGATCTACCTGGTGGTGGCGAACTACGCGCGGGACGACACCGATTTTTACGTCTTTGCGGTGGCCTTGGGACTGGTGGTTTTCTGTATGGGGTCGATGGGGCTGTATCACCGCTACATCCTAGGCATCAACCGGGTGCGCGTCAGCTTCGGCCACGCCAACAGCTACGCCACCTACATGGCCATGATGGGGGCGGTGATGCTGGCGCTGGCGATTCACTCTCGCGGCGTGCTGTCAGGGGCGCTGTGGCTGGGATTGACCGGGGCCGCGGGGATCAGCGTCATCCTGACCATCTCGCGGGGCGGACTGATCGCCTTCTGCAGTGGCCTCGGGCTGGTCTCGACTTTCGTGCTGCCACGTTATGTGACCGTGAAGAACGTGCTCCTGCCGATGGTGGGGGCGGTGGCGGCCATCGCCATCTTGCTCAAGTCGCTGGAGACGCTGACGGGACGCTTTGACGCGGATACCACGGCCGACATGGAATACCGCGGCCTCTACAACCAGCAAGCCCGCCTGATGGTCAAGGAACACCCTTTCGGGGTGGGCATGGGCAACTTCTCCGCCCTCTCTTGGGTCCGCTACGGCGAAATGGTCGACTCGGAGCTGACCCCCGGCACGCCGCCGCACAACATTCTCTACATGACCCTGGGGGAGTTGGGCTACCCCGGGGTGCTCAGTTTTGCCCTCATCTGGGCTCGCTTCTACTGGCTGGCGCTGCCGCTGCTGTTGCGCCTGCGCACGGGCATCGTGCCGGCGCTGGCGGCCGGGTCCGTGGTCGCCACCATCGTCAGCCACATCCAGAACTTTCTGCACATGACCTACCGTGAGACCCCGATGTACTTTATGATGCAGATGTTTGTGGGGATCGCGGTAGCGGCGCGCTTCCGCCTCCGTGAAGATGACAACCGGGTCAAAGTCGGCGGGAAAGGCGAGGGTCGCGGTGGGTGATCGAAAGCTAGCGGCGAACCCGAACGGGCTGTGGCAGTTCCTGGCCCAGCGCCTGCCCGAGGAGCACCTCGGCCGACGCACCCTGGCCCAGGCTGAACACGTGGCCTGGATGCTGTCTCGGGGCCGGGGCCGCCTGCGCGTCCACCTGGAAGAAGTGCCGGGATGCAACCACCTCGTCGGGCACCTGCTCCGGCTCACGGGAACCCTGGCCGCCGGGGAGGCGAATGCGTTGCGCCTCGAGGTCCGCGAGCACCAGGTGCAGATTCCGGGACTGCCGGCCGCCTTCGACGGGTGCCGTCTGCTGCAGCTCTCCGACCTGCATCTGGACGGCCATCCGCAACTGCCTGGCGTCCTGGCCCAACAGCTCTCCACCCTCCGCTGCGATGTCGCGGTTCTCACCGGGGACTACCGTTTTCTCACCACCGGCCCTTACGAGCGCGTCCTCCAGGGCATGGAGCAGCTCCTGGCGGTCCTCTCGCCGCCCTTGGGGGTTCACGCCATCCTCGGGAACCACGATTTTGTCGAGATGGTCCAGCCCCTGGAGGACATGGGGGTGCGCTTTCTGCTCAACGAGAATCGCGCCCTGGACGGTCCCGGGAGCCCCTTTCTGGCGGGTCTGGACGACGCGCACTACTACGGCGTGGCGGACCTGGATAGGGCGCTGGCGGGAATCCCTGCCGGTCGTCCCGTGGTGCTGCTGGTCCACTCCCCCGAGATGATCCGGGAAGCCGCCGCCCGCGGCTGTGCGCTGTATCTGACCGGGCATACCCACGGCGGGCAGATTTGCCTGCCTGGCGGCATCCCCCTGATCACCAATGCCCGCTGCCCCCGGCGCTACTGCAGCGGTGCCTGGCGGGCGGGGTCATTGCGCGGTTATACCTCGACCGGCTGCGGCTCCTCTGGGGTGTTCGCCCGTTTTAGTTGCGCTCCAGAGGTTACAGTACATGTCTTGCGGCGCGGGGATGCCCGGGAGCCCGGGGCCGTGGGCGGGGTCTGAACCGCGGGTTGGCGGGAGCGGGTTGTGCGTGGCGGCCAAGGGCGGCGCCACGGGGGTCTGATACGGGCCACCGGGCCAAGGACGACGGCGGATGAATGCGAGCGAGTACTACAGGTTAGCGGAAGGGCGGCGCAGCACTCGGCTATTCCGGGATGAACCCGTCGATCCGGAGGCCATCAAGCGCATCCTCCGGGCCGCCACCCTGGCGCCGACCTCCTGCAACCGCCAGCTGTGGGACTTCGTGGTCGTCACCGACAAGGAGGTGAAGGAGCGCGTCCTGCGGCTGAGCCACGCGGAGCAGTCCTATCTGCACGATGCCCCGGTGCTGCTGGCGGTGTTCTATGACACCACCCTGGAGTCCCGCAACCCCTGCTTCACGCCCTACATCACCGCCGGCATGGCGATCTACGCGCTGTTACTGGCGGCTGAAGCCGAGGGACTGGGGGCGATCTATCTGGGCGGCATTCGGCGGCCGAAAGGCGTGGCCGAGGCCCTCGGGGCGCCGCCGCACGCCACCAACCTGGGACTCGTCTGCCTGGGACAGCGGGCCGACAACCCGCCCGCCCCGCCCCGTCGCGAGGTCGATGACATCACTGGCTACGACGCCTTCCCGTCCGCGGCCAAACGCTACCACGCCGATATCCGGCCGCACCTGTGGAACCTGGGCCAGATCGCCGACTTCAGAGACAAGTTGCTCTGGTACAAAGGGGTCGGCATCGATGGTCCGACCCTGCACGTCGACACCGACGCCCGCTTCTCGCCGAAGTGCCTGTTTCTGAGCGGGGAGCTGGGTCGGCTGGCGCAGGAACGCAAGCCGGCAAAGGTCCTGGACGTGTTCTCGCTCAACGGCGATATGGTCCAGCAGATGGTGAACAGCGCCGGGGATGAGTTGGAGACGCTCTACGCCTACGACCTGACCCCCGGTATCCTGGAGTACCTCCGCGTTCGCCTGAGCGCCCGCTGCGACCTGTCGCGCGTCCAGTACCTGCTCAATCGGGGCACGGAGCGCATCGACATCCCGCTGCCGGATCAACACGTCGACGTGGTCCTCTGTTACGAACGGCTCGAGCACTTCGAGGACCCCCTGCCCCTGATCCGGGAAATGCGGCGGGTGCTCAAGCCCGGTGGCCGCATCCTGGTGGCGGTCTCGAACCGCTTCTACCCGCATCTCTACCGCTACCGCCGCACCCGCCGCAAAGACTACTCGCTCGGGCGGAACTGGAACCGCGGCCCTGAACGCAAGTATGAGCCCGGGCAACTGGCCCGTTACTTCCGTGCTGCCGACCTCAAGATCGAGCGGGTCACGGGGCTGCAACCGGTCTCCTTGAAGCTCTTCGATGCCGCTGAGAAAGTCGCTCGGCGGCTGGGCTGGCACCGTCTGGGGGACTGGCTTGCCGACCGTCGCGGGCAGCAGTACTGCACTCGTTCCTGGCTTCGTAACTTCAGCAGCGTGCAGGTCTATGAACTCTCAGCATCCTGATCGCCAGCGGGCCGCCGCCGTGGTGGCGGGCCTGGAGGCTTGGTTCGAGAGCATCCGCAGCGGGGATGGCTTCGGGGGGCCCGTGGTGGGCCTCCAGCGCGACTCCGTCCGCTTCTGCGGGGCCGGGTTCGACTGGCGCTGGGAAGGGCTGCTGGACGGCTGGGGTACGCGCCTGCGCCAGACCGGTGACCTCGCCTACGCGGCGCGTCTCGAGGCCGGCCTCTGCGCCATCCGCGCGGCGCAACTGCCCGACGGCGTCTTCCGCAACTCGTACTTCGACCACAATCCCTTCGAGGGCGGCATGCCGCACGAACCGATCCTCCTGGCGGCGGTCTGCCGGGCGCGGCGGACGCTGCTGGAAGCGTCGCGGCCGGTTCCGGCTGGGGTCGACGAGATGCTCACCCGCTACGTCGAAGAGCACCTGATCAAGGAGCTCTGGTCGAAACAGTTACGGACCTTCAAGGACTGGCTGCAGAGCGATTTTGGGCACTACAGCGTTCACGCCGTGGCGGCGGCGGTTGACCTGCTGCTCGAGTATGGCGACAGCGCCGACTGCGCGGCCCGCTGCGAGCCGTTCATTGCGGCCGCGGTGGACTCGATCCTGGCGCTGCAGGTCACGCGGGGGGAGATGCGCGGCGCGCTGCCGCTTTCCAACCGCAGGGGCGACGCGGCCGTTCCGGCCTACGCGGCCCGTTGCCTGCCGGTGTTGCAGGCGGTGCAGCGGCGCACCGGGCGGGCGGACTGCGCCGCGGCCGGCAAGGCCCTGGCGGAGTTCCTGCTCAGGTGTCGGCGGGTGGACGGGACCTACCCGCCGCGGGTCTTTCCGTCGCGCCCGCCGGCCGAGTGCCCGCTGCTGTATGGCGGGGGGGCCGGGATCGTGCATGCCTTGCTGCGGGCCGGGCATGCCGAGGACGCTGGAGTCGCCGCCGAGGTTGAGCGCCTCGCCGCGGCGCAGAGCGCCTCGGGGGGCCTGGATACCGCGCGGGGCTTCGGCCGCCGCCGCGCCGACGGCAAAGGTCCGCCGGACTGGCGCGATGTGATGCCCGTGGCGGGGTGGGCCGACAAGGCGTACGCCCTGCTGGCCGAGGTCGCGGCCGGGGACCGGGGTCACTTCACCCCAGGACCGGTCGAGCGGGAGGTCACGGTGCAGGGCCAGCGCGCCCTCTTCCGCGAGACGGGCGAGGCGCTGGCCATCGACTCCGCCGCCGGGAGCGCGCTCTTCCGCTGGACCAAGGGCAGGCAATGGGCGGAGGTTTCCCTTCTATGAAACGCATCCTCTTTGTGCATGAAGTCTACGGCCGCCTGGCCGGGGCCGAGCAGAACATCATCGTCACCGCGCCGCACCTGGCCGAGGCCTTCGAGCTGGCCTTTCTCTACGACCGCCGTTCCGGCAAGGACGAAGCGGCTTTCGATGCCGTGTTTGCGCGTGCGCATCGGGTTCCCTTCGACGACGATGTCGAGGCCGAGGCCGCCACCGAGCGCCTGCTCGCCGCCGAGCATCCGGACCTCGTCTATGTTCACAAATGCATCTCACTGGGGGTCTTGCGTGCCCTGGTGAAGGCGGGCGTGGCGCTGGTGCGCATGGAGCACGACCACGACATCTACTGCATGCGCAGCTACAAGTACTTCCCCTGGTCGCGGCGCATCTGCCAGAAGAAAGCCGGCCCCTGCTGCATCTTCCCCTGTCTGGCCTTCCTCAAACGGGACCGCGCCCACGGGCCCCTCGGGATTCGCCTGGTGAGCTATCGGCGGCAGATGGAGTGCATCCGCCTGAATCGTGGGTTCCGCGCTTACTTTGTGGTGACGAACTACATGCGAGAGGAGCTGATTCGGCAGGGGTTTGCGGCGGAGCGGATTCACCTATTCCCGCCGGTGCCACCCCCGACCGACAGCCTCTTCTCCAGCACTTTCTCCGAGCGGAATCTGATCATCTACGCCGGCCAGATCCTACGCGGCAAGGGGGTTGACTGCCTGATCCGGGCCTTTGCCGGGCTGCGGCACCCCGCCCGGCTCATCATTCTGGGTTCGGGCTCGCATCAGGAAGCCTGTCAGAAGCTGGCCGCTGAGCTTGGGGTGGCGGACCGGGTGGAGTTCCCGGGGTTTGTCTCCCGCGACCGCCTGGCGGAGTACTATGCCCACGCCACCATGGCGGTGGTGCCGTCGGTATGGCCGGAGCCCATTGCGACCATCGGACTGGAGGTCCTGCGCTACGGCATTCCGGTGGTCGGGTTCGATGCGGGCGGCATCCGCGACTGGCTGCGGGACGGCGAGACGGGCTACCTTGTCCCGTGGATGGACATCCCGACCATGAGCCAGCGCCTGGATCAGTTGCTCGGCGACAAGGAACTCGCCCGGAGGCTGGGGGCGCAGGGGCGCGAGTTCGTCAACCGCGTCTACAACTTTGAGGATTACATCGCCCGCCTGCGCTCGACGCTGGCGTCGTTCCCGGCCGGTTCGAACTGAAGCTGCTATGGAGCCTTTTCACTTTCGAGATCTGTGTAAGCCCCCCTTCGATACGGGGTGCGATCCGGCCTATTTCTACGAAAGTCGTATCCATGGCGAGGCCCTGGCGCGGCTGCAGTATGTGGTCGCGGACGGCAGCATGGGCATCGGGGTCCTGACCGGGGAGATTGGTTCGGGAAAGACCATGATGCTCGGGGTGTTGCGCGAACGCGTGCCGCGGGATCGGTACCGGATTCTCAGCATCCCGACCGCGAAGTTCCTCTTCACCGACCTGCTGCGCGAGTTCGTCGTGCAACTGGGCGGCAACCCCAGCTCCACGACCGGGGCCTACGACGTGGCCCGCGCCTTCGAGCAAGCGCTGGAGGAGCGCATTCTGCGGCGGGGCTGCCAACTGGTGTTGGTGCTCGACGAGGCCCAGTTCCTCGACCCAGGGTGCCTCGAGGAACTCAAGTGTCTCACCAACATCACCCGCGGCGGGCGGCCCGCTCTGACCCTGCTGCTGGCGGGCCAACCAGAGCTGCGCGACCATCTGCGCGCCCTGCCCCAGGTATACCAGCGCATCGGCATGGTCTATCACCTGACCCGGCTGGCGGCGGATGAAGTGCCTGCCTATGTTGAACATCGGCTCGGGGTCGCCGGGGCCCGTTCGGTCCTTTCCTTTGAACCCGCCTGCAACGAACCGCTGTACGAGTTCTCGGGGGGTTGCCCGCGCCAGATCAACCGGGTCTGCAAGCTGGCGGTGGACCGGGCCTTCATGCTGGGCCGACGGGCGGTTGATGCCGCGCTGGTTCAGGCCATCATCCAGGACATCCGACAGCAGTTCGGCTAAGGGCAGAGGCAATGAGCGTGGACGGCCACGACGAACCCTATAGTGTCCGCGAGCAGTTCGGCGGGAAATCCCCGTTCGGGACGGCGCCACCGACCTTACCCCCGGAACCTGCCCGTGAGGCCGCGGTCCGCCTCGGCGAAGGCGAGCCGCTGTTGCGCGACATCCCTGCCAACCAGTGGTACAAGATGCTGGATCTGCCGCTGCTGGGCAAGCGCGTCCTGCGCCGGTCCTGGCTGGCGCTGATCGTGGCGCTCTGCGGTTTCGCCGCCGGGACCCTCGCGGCGCGGCGGCTGTTCACCACCAGCTATGGGGCCCAGGCGGTTCTCCTCTACCGCAGAGACCAGGAGAAGCGGGTCCGGCCCGTCCCCGGGTCAGCCTTCGCCCTGAGCCCGCTCTCGCAGAATTCCGTGGTCAAGATGATCGCCATGCCCGAGGTCCTCAACGAGGCCATTGACGAGGGGAAATTGGGGCTCTCCGCGGCGGCTCTGGCCGGACGCCTGGAGGTCCGCCCCGAGAAGTCCTCCGAGGTCATCCAACTGCGTCTCGCGGGCCTGCCTGACGGGGC
>CAILKC010000744.1 GCA_903834675.1 uncultured Victivallales bacterium
CCTGACCGACCGCTCGGTCTTCGCCTACAAGGATGGTTCCGTCGCCCGTCCCACCGCGCCCGGACTCGGGATCGAGATCAACGAAGCGCGGGTTCGCGAGGCGGCCCGGACCGGTCACCAGTGGCGCAACCCGGTCTGGCGTCTCCCCGATGGCAGCGTCACCGAGTGGTGAGAGGCGCGAGGCGGACTGGGGCCATTTCGGCGGCGCTTCGCCCCCACAGTCGTCGGCACTACCAGCGCGCCGTGAGCGTCGCTAGCACGTGCCGACTGGCCCGCTTCTGGCCCGGGTAGAGTTGGGTGTCGTCGTCGAAGAGATTGGCAGCCTCGAGGCCAAGCGCCGCGACCCGCCAACAGGCCGGATGAAAGACGATCGCCGCCGAGCTCTCGAGGCCCCCCCGGCCAGAGGTCCGGGCCGGGTTCTCGGCGTAGCCCAGTACCCCCTGTTGCGTGCGTAGTTCGCACCATGGCCAAGGCCACCAGGCCGCGCTCAGCCCGAGGCGCAGTTCCGGGTAGTTGTAGACGTAGCGTGAGGCGTAGACATCCAGGTCGCCGTGCTTGGCGAGCCACTGTCCGAAGAGGGTGGCCGTGAGCTGCCGCGCCGGGCGGCAGGACAGTTCCGCCTCCAGGCCGGTGGTGCTGACGCGGCCCAGGTCGGTCGCCAGCCAGCGTCCGCCCGGCGTCTGCCGGACCCAGTCCACCGGGTGCCGGGTCTGGCGTTGAAACCAGGCCGCGCGGCTCTGCCAGCGTGGCGACCACGCCGTTTTCAGACCGGCCTCGACTTCACGGCTCTTTTCGTTCTCCAGTCCGGCATTTCCCAGGCTGGCGGGCGATTCGTAGTCGAGTTCGGTGAACGAGGGCTGGCGGACTTGCTCGGTGTAGGTGGTATAGAGCCGATGCCGAGGTCCCGCCGCGTATTCGAGTCCCGCCAGGGCCAGCGGGGCAGGGGCGTCGGCGCTGAAGGCCACGACCTGGCCGCCGCCGCGGCAGGTCAGGGGCCCCAACGTCCACTCCGGCGCCAGCAGGGCCCCAAGCCGTTGCCGGTCGTGCCTCCCCAGCCCGTCGGTGTCGGCGCCCTTGAACACGCCACGGCTGTCGAGGCGTTCATCTTCGACCCACGCCCGCCAGGTCAGAGCGAGGTGGTCAGCGCCCGAGCCGTGCCCGTCCGCCGCGGCGGCGGTGGTGAGAGTTCTGTGGCGATTGCGGTAGTAGGACGAATCTCGGTCGTCGAGAACGTAGTCGTCGTCGAAGCGCCGGGTACTGGCCGTAACCCGGACGTAATCTCCAGGAACGCTCAAGCCCTGGCGCCACGAGGTCAGAAACAGCGCGTCGTCAGTCGACTCTGCCGAGGGTCGATCGGCGGACACCCCGTAGAAGCCCCGCGCGCCGAAGTCTTTCTCCTGTATGGCGACGACGCTATCGAAGGCGCTCGCGGCAGCCCGGTATTGCAGGTGCAGCCCACCGCCGCTGGCCTCGGCGTGATTGCTCTCATAGTCGAACCCAGCCTCCCGCTGCCGCCAGCCGAAGACGCTACTGCTCCAGGGACTATCGGCCCCCCAGCGGTCGGCGCGCCAAAACCGCCCCCCATAGCTGCCGCCGGCGCCGCCCGTGAGGCCGACCGCGGTGCCCGGTTCCGCGGCGGCGAACTCCGCCCCGATGCTGCCGGCCAGATGCCCCGTGCTCGCCAGCGCCTGGTCCAGCCCCGTCAGGGCCTCGAAATCCCCGAATAGCTCCGCCGGCAGGGGCAATTCGGCGTTGAAATGCTCGGTCTGCGGGTTCCGCAAGGCCAGACCAGCCAGCGCATAGCCGGCTTCGCTGAAGGCGCTGCCGTGCAGACTGAAGTCCGCCTGGGCGCCAGCCCCCTGCGAGGCGGCAAACACCGCCAGCGGCGCTCGCGGTCGCGCCCAGTCCGTTGTCGCGTCCTCACTCCCGGCAGCCACCCCTGGCGCCCCGTACACGGTCAGGTCGGGAAGCGTCCATACGGCCGTCTCCGCCCCCGCCAGGACCGCTGTCAGTGCCAGCAGACTCAGAATCAGCGACCGCACTGCGTTGCTCCCTTGTGCTTGTCCTCGGCCCGCTCGCAGGCCATCGGTCGCCCGCCCTGGCCACCGCAAAGCCAGTTAGGGTAAGCCCCCTATGTCTATTGTCAACCAACCATGAAGCGACAGGTTTACTAAATGGCATGGGGACGGCTCGCGAGCGCCTACTTCCGAGCGTCCAGCACGGGCGCCAGGCGTGGAGCCGGCGGTCGGCCCGACCGTCCCCCCGCCCTGGAGCCGGCGGTCGGCCCGACCGTCCCCCCGCCCAGGGCTGTTTCAAGAAACGACCGCCGTCGTACCGCCGACCGTGAAAGCGGCGTCGACGGGCCGCGGACGCGGCCCTCTGCCGCACGCAGTCCATATCGCGCGTCGGCCATGTGGACTGCGCGTGGCAAGGTCGCCGACGGCGACCGCGACACCGCTTTGGCTTGGCGCCTGTGTCATGA
>CAILKC010000745.1 GCA_903834675.1 uncultured Victivallales bacterium
CAGAGCCCCTGGCGACAACCCTCACCCGCACGGCGGAAGCGCCCAGAGGACGGGGGGAGACCGTCCTGCTGGTGGAGGACGAGAAATCGCTGCGCGTGACGTGCCGCGCGTTTCTGAACGCCCTCGGGTACAACGTCCTAGTGGCGAAGACCCCTGAGGAAGCATTGCAGATGACAAGCCAGCATCACGGGGACATCCATCTGTTGCTGACGGATGTGGTCATGCCGGGGATGGATGGGCGGCAACTGGCGAAACGCATCGGCGCGGTCAAACCGGGCGTCAAGGTGTTGTTCATGTCTGGTTACACGAGCGACGTGATTGCGCAACGCGGCGTACTGGACGAGGGCGTGCAGTTCCTCTCGAAGCCGTTCAAGCGCGACGCCCTCGCGCGCAAGGTGCGTCAGGTGTTCGATTACGCATCGGCACAAACGATGTAGCGGCCAACCAAAGGCCGCAGCGTACCGGCTCCCGCCGTCCGCAGAGCCTGGATGTTCGCCAGAGTCACAGGGCTCTCCATGGGGGACGCGCCCCCGATCAACAACATGCCCAACCAGCGGGCGATGCGGACCCGCGCACCTCGGGCCGCGCACACCCGCACTACAGGCAGGACGACCATGGCAGTTCATCTCGTTAGTTCCATCGAGGCGCCGGATTTCGGGGGCATGACCTTGCGGATCGGGGACCTGAATGGCGACGGCGCCCCTGACCTGCTCTTTGTCCAGAGCGAATACGGTCCGCGGGAAATCCGTTGTCTAACGGCCACGACCATCCAGGGCGAGCGGCTCTGGCAGACCGGCGTCCCCGCCGCCGCCAACGGACGGGTCTACAGCGACTTGCCGGTGCAGGTCTACGACTGGGACAACGACGGCGTCAATGAGGTGCTCTACGTCCGCCAGGCGCACTACGCCGAGCCCTGCGAGTATCAGAACGGCGACTGCCGAGTGCGTGAGCGGGCCAAGCGCTATAAGGGCCGTGCCACCCTGGTTGTCCTCGATGGCCGCACCGGCCGCGAGAAGGCCACGGTGGCCCTGCCGGCACCCGCCGACGACAGTTTCCTGCTGGCTGATCTCTGCGGCCGCGGGCGGCGCGAGGATTTCGTCGTCAAGGACCGTTACTGGAATCTGTGGGGGGTCTCGCGGGAAGGCGAAACCCTCTGGCACTGGCAGGGCGCCACCGGGCACTATCCCGCCGTGGCCGACCTCGACAACGACGGTCGCGACGAGGTCTTCGTCGGCTATGCGTTGCTGGACCATGACGGCAAGGTGCTCTTCGACCATCAGTCCTCAGGCCATGCCGACGGCATGCATTCCGACGCCAATGCCATCGCGCGCCTGCCCGACGGCCAGTGGCGACTCCTCTTCGGCAATGGCGGCGCACATTGTCTGGCGCCCAACGGTCACGAGTTCTGGCACCAGGAGATGCACGAGGCCCAGCATGTCGTGGTTGGCCGGTTCAGCGCGGCGACCCCCATGCAGGCGGCGGTGGTGGATCGGGGCATGCCGCGCAACGAGAAGGGCGCCGCCGTCCTTTACCTCTTCGATCTCGAGAGCGGCCGCGAGCTCTGGCGACGCCAACAACCGCTGGGCGGTTGGGGGGCGAACTGTCAGGACATCCGCTGGACTGGCCAGGAAGGTCGGCAGGAAATCCTGGTCGCCGGGCGTGGCCCCAACCAGCCCGACGCGATCTACGATGGCAAGGGCGAGATCGTGGCCGAACTGGAGGTGCCGTTGGCCTACTGCGGCACCTATGACTCCGGCGAAATGGGTGGCGTCAACACCGGCGTCCACTACTGTTATCGGGCCGACCTCTGGGGCGACAGCCGGGATGAGGTCGTCATGGTCGGCTGCAAGGGCGCACGCCTCTACGCCAATGCCTCGCCCTTGGCCATGCCCACTCAGTACAATACAACCCTCTATCGGGGGATGTGAAGACCAGCCGCCTCACTCGCAGATCAGAGTTCGGCCAGACTGGTAGGCCCCCTGGTGAAGCGCTGGGTTCGGAGACCCTAAGGAGTGCCATGAAGACAGAGAAACGAGACTCCAAGAAAGCCGAGTCAGACGCGCTCTGGGGGGTCGGCTTGGCCAAGCGTTGTACGACCCCGCCAGCACCTGTCTGGCTGTACGGCTATGCGTGCAAGCCGCGCCATCGCCCGTTCGAGGGCAAGCTGCAGGATGTGCATGTCAAAGCCATGGCGATCGAGGACCGACAGGGGCGCAGAGCGGTTCTGATGACGATCGATCTGTGCGTGCTTCGCGCCCGGGAAGCCGCGGCGCTCTTCCGCCGGATCACGGAGCGGACCGGCCTGCCGCAGGCGCAGATACTGCTCAATCTTTCGCACACCCATTCCGCTCCGCTGATCGGTGTTCCGGATCTCAACTGGTACCCGATGCCCGACGAGGCGCGGGCTCTGTCCGCCGCCTACACGGAGCGCTTGTACGACCTTGTGGCGGACGCCGCAGCGGACGCCTTGGCGGACCTGCAGCCAGCGCGTCTGTGCAGGGGCGTCGGGGCGGTCGACATGGCCAGGAACCGGCGTCAGTTCGACGCTCAGGGGAAGTACCGAGGAATGGGGCCGAACCCCGATGCCTACACCGACCCGCGCGTGCCCGTGCTCAGGGTAGATGCTCCTGACGGCACGCTCCGAGCCCTGGTCTTCGGCCTCGCCTGCCATGCCGTAACGCTGGATGCCGAGAATCTGCAACTCTCGGGCGACTACCCCGGCTTCGCCCAACAGGCCATCGAGGCACGCTACCCCGGGGTGCAAGCCATGTTCGTTCAGGGCTGCGGCGCCGACGCAAACTCGCATCCGCGCGGTGGCCCGGAACAGTGGGAGCAGGCACGTCGCCATGGGGAGACTCTCGCCGCCGAGGTCGCCCGCGTGGCCGCGGGGGACCTGGCATGCATATCCGGGCCGCTGCGCACCGAGCTGGCCTGGGTCGACCTGCCTCTCCGCCAGCTCCCGCGCCAGCGCCTGGAACAGATGGCCGCGGGCCCCATGTGGGAATCCCACAATGCCAAACGCCTGCTCGAACTCCTGGAGCGCGGCGAGGCGCCTCCCACGCACTACTCCGCACCGCTCGCGGTCTGGCAGTTCGGGACGGACCTGACCTTGGTCGGCATACCGGGCGAGACGACTTCAGGCTTTATCCCGCTCATGGAAGGAACACTTGGGGCTGAGCGGCTCTGGGTCGCCGGATACTGCAACCAGGTATTCGGCTATCTCCCCACGGCCCGCATCGTGGGTGAGGGCGGTTACGAGACCGTTGGACTGGTGGCGGATATCGGCTTCTTCGCGGCGGAGACGCAGGATGTCGTGGCGGCAGCAGTTCGGCTGCTGGCGGAGAAAGCCGGACGTCCGCTTTGTCTGGCAACTGAGACGGCTGTGCCTCTCCCTGGCCTGCTCGAGTGTCGGCCGTAACATCGCGCGAAGATTCCCAGCCAACAAGACAGTTCAGCGGACCTGACCAGCGCTCGGCCGCTGACCGCCACCGTTCGAGCCGGAGAAAAGCGAATGCGTCGCTCATTGATCTATAACTTGATGTGGGTGTCTGGCGTGATCGTGGTGGCGTATGCCGAAGACCTCCCGATACCCGATAGGGCACCTGAAGAGCGCCTCTCCGAGCGTGGATTCCCTTCCGTATTCCAGGCGTGGAACCGAGCCGACAATTTGCCGGAAGACCCGCTGGCCACGGTGGCCCGACATGATCTCGTCTTTCACGGTGAGCGCTTCTTCGGCCTGCAGTGGGACCAGGCGTACCCCGGACAGGCCACTCACTTTACGGCAACAAGCATCGCGCAGGGACGCCTGCGTCGCCACGACTTGCTGACCCGGAATCCGAATCTGATCCTGCTGCTGGAGATTCGTTACCGCGATGCCCAGCGCTCCTATCTCCCGGATGGGCACCGGTGGTGGCGGCGCGACCAGACAGGGAAGATCGTTCCGGGCTGGAAAGAGGGGGGATACCTCCAGTTGGATTTCTCCAACCCGGAGTACCAGGAGCAAGTAGCCATGCAGGCACAGGCCGCCGTGGAATCGGGGGTACTGGATGGCGTCATGTTGGACTGGTGGGCGGACGATGCTGACCGTCTGTCGCTGGTAAAGGCGATCAGGAGCCGCATCGGGGAGAAGGCCCTCATCCTGGCGAATGCGAATGACCGCACCACACCGGGGACCGCGCCCTTTATCAATGGCTACTTCATGGAGTGCTACCGTACCCAGACCGCGGAGGACTGGAAGCGGATTGCCGACACCCTGACCTGGGCCGAGAAGAACCTGCGGGCGCCACGGATCAACTGCTTGGAGACCTGGTACCATTCCTCGCGAGCCGACGAGCACCTCATGCGGGCCACCACCACGCTCTCCCTGGTTCTTTCGGATGGCTACTGCCTGTTTTCCGACCCGAACCCACTGCCGACCCCCGATCACCTGCACAACTGGTATCCGTTCTGGGAGCGGCGGCTGGGCAAGGCAGTGGATCGGGGCGTGACCCGTCCCGACGCGGCACTGTCCAGGGAATTCGCCAATGGCACCGCGGTCTACAACCCGATGGGCAACCCGGCGGTCGCCATCCGTTTCGACGAGCCGAGAACCCGTAGCACCACGGGCCTGCGCGCCCGGGCCCACACCCTCGATGCCTGCGATGGAGACCTGTTCCTGAAGGATGAGGCGGCCCAACAACCACCCGCCGCCGACGTCCCGACCCGCGCCAGACCAGGGAAGTGATATTCGCGAGAAAGGAACAGCAGCCCCCGGCTGCGGCCGGACCTAGTCGAATGAGACTTGCGGCTCTTGCGGCCTTGAGCGTTGTGGGTTGAGGGCCTGGCCTCCAAGCCGGGGGCCCCGCTGAACCCGGAACCCGGAACCCGGAACCCGGACGCCGCACCCAGGCTGTACTTGCCCGGCGCGGA